>NZ_LOHE01000089.1 GCF_001559865.1 Abyssisolibacter fermentans | reverse complement strand
AAAGCTATACATGGTGGACATGTTGGCGACAAGCAATTTGGAGCATTAGCTACTCCAGTATACAGAACTTCTACATTTGTGTTTGAATCTGCAGAGCAAGGTGGAAAAAGATTCGCATTAGAAGAACCTGGATATATATACTCTAGACTTGGAAATCCAACAAACACAGAAGTTGAAGAAAAAGTAGCTATTCTTGAAGGAGCAGAAGCTGCTGTATCTACTGCATCTGGAATTGGTGCTATTTCATCATCTTTATGGGCAGCATTAAAAGCTGGAGATCATGTTGTTGCTTCAGATACTCTTTATGGATGTACTTTTGCATTATTAAACCATGGTCTTACAAGATTCGGCGTTGAGGTTACTTTCGTAGACGTTGCAAATTTAGAAGAAGTAAAAAATGCAATGAAACCAAATACAAGAGTTGTTTACTTAGAAACTCCTGCTAACCCAACATTAAAAATTACAGACATTGAAGCAGTTGCTAAAATAGCTCATGAAAATGAAAATTGTTTAGTATTCGTTGATAACACTTTCTGTACTCCATATATTCAACAACCATTAAAGCATGGAGCTGATGTTGTTCTTCACTCAGCAACAAAATATTTAAATGGACACGGAGATGTAGTAGCTGGATTTGCAGCTGGTAAATTAGATTTCATTAACCAAGTTAGATTGTTTGGTGTTAAAGATATGACTGGTTCAGTATTAGGACCTGATGATGCTTATTTAATATTAAGAGGAATGAAAACTCTAGAATTAAGAATGGAAAAACATTGTGCAAATGCAATTAAAGTTGCTGAATTCTTAGAAGCTCATCCAGCAGTTGATAAAGTATATTATCCAGGATTAAAAAGCTTTGAGTACTATGATATAGCTAAGAAGCAAATGAAATTACCAGGTGCTATGATAGCTTTCGAATTGAAAGGTGGAGTAGAAGAAGGTAGAGTAGTAATGAACAATGTACATTTAGCTATACTTGCAGTAAGTTTAGGAGACGCAGAAACATTAATTCAACATCCAGCATCAATGACACACTCTCCATACACAGCTGAAGAAAGAGCTGCTGCAGGAATCAGTGATGGTTTAGTAAGATTATCTGTTGGTCTTGAAGATGCAGATGATATAATAGCTGATATGAAACAAGCTTTAGATTTAATTGTTAAATAATCTGGAATAAAGATTTAATTTAAACTCAATTCTAGTAATTGGGGGCTGGTATCCCCCGATTACAATTATAGGTAAAAAAACATCATAACAAATCATTTTTTACTTTGAAATATTAAGTCCCAGATTATTCATAAAATCGAACACTATAAGTAGATAACTAAAATATATTACATTTCTAAAGTAATTTGTTTATAATACATCTATTTAAATCTAAACAATTTAATTGGTCTAACAATTTAGAAATATTCGACATATTATATAAAATAACATGAATCATCTGGGTTATTTTCTAATTAATTTTATTAACTTAAGACTCACACATGTATTAAAGAAACATATATACAAAGGAGGAAATTAAATAATGAACGAAAAGCAAAACAAAATAAAGGCGAGTGGAATAGCCTTGATACCTTTTATAGTATTTATTGGTGTTTATTTAGGAAGTGGTATTTTTCTTCAATTAAAAGGTGTAGAAATGGCATTTTATCAGTTCCCAGCACCAGTAGCTGTATTTTGCGGAATTATAGTAGCATTTATTTTATTAAAAGGGACTATTAATGAAAAATTTGAATCTTTTGTCAAAGGCTGTGGAAATCCAGATATAATCATTATGTGTACAATTTATTTATTAGCTGGAGCGTTCGCTGCTGTAGCTAAATCTATGGGTGGTGTTGATTCAACTGTTAACTTAGGTTTAACTTATATTCCACCACAATTCGTAATGGCAGGATTATTTGTTATTGCAGGATTTATATCTATAGCAACAGGAACTTCAGTTGGAGCAATAGCAGCTTTAGGACCAATTGCTGTTGGAGTTGCTGCAAAAGCAGGATTATCATTACCTCTTACATTAGCTGCTGTATGTGGTGGAGCTATGTTTGGTGATAACCTTTCTGTAATATCTGATACAACTATCGCTGCTACTAGAACTCAAGGTTGTGAAATGAGAGATAAGTTTAAGGTAAATATTTTTATAGCGGCACCTGCTGCAATAGTAACAATTGTATTATTATTAATATTTGGTCATCCAGAAACTATACCTACAATGCAAGCTTATGATTTTAACATAATAAAAGTATTACCATATTTATTCGTATTAATCTTAGCTTTAGTTGGTGTAAACGTATTTGTAGTATTAACAGGTGGTATATTCTTAGCAGGTATCATTGGTCTTGCTTACGGAGATTTAACACTTTTATCATTTGCACAACAAACTTTTACTGGATTTACTAACATGACTGATATTTTCTTATTATCACTACTTACTGGTGGACTTGCAGAACTTGTTACAAAAGCTGGTGGAATTCAATTCTTGTTAAATAAAATCCAAAAGATGATAAAAGGAAAGAAATCGGCAGAGATTGGTATTGCTGCACTAGTTTCATTAACGGATGCCGCAGTTGCTAATAATACAGTTGCTATTATAATAAATGGACCTATAGCAAGAGAACTTTGTGAAAAATATAAAGTGGATCCTCGTAGAAGTGCGTCTTTACTAGATACTTTTTCATGTGTATTACAAGGACTTATTCCTTATGGAGCACAAATGCTTATATTAACAAGTTTTGCAAAGGGCTCAGTATCTCCAATGGACGTTATTCCATTACTTTGGTACCAACAACTTCTTGTAGTATCTGCTATAGCATCTATCTTTATACCGTTTGCTGATAAATTAATCAAAAAAGAGCCATGGAATTGGGATAAAGAAAAAAAAGCTGTATAATAAAAAAATATATATAGCAAGATATATTAATAATATTTAACCTTGATTATTCAAATCACTCTCCATAATATGCTGCAAAAGTTAAGCAGCCTAAAATTCAATTAGAATAGAATCGGAGTTTCAGTAATAGAGATTATTTATTTATCAATAATTAATCTAGGTTTATATAGGATCAAATCGGTATACTGATTTGATCCTATATTTTTAATTACTATTTTAATATATATATAAATGTAATTTCTGTTATAGAGAGGGTAACATTTACTTAAATATTCATCTTTAAATATTGATTATTCATATAACTCCATATAATGTAAAGTATAATTTTAATTATTGTGAATCTAAAGCTTATTCAATGGATTGGTAGTTTATCCATTAGAAGAATTAGGTTTATGAATAATCTTGGTTAAATAAATCATACTACTCGTTTTTGTAAAAGGAGAGGTTTTTATGAAAATCAAAAAGACTATGAGATTACAAATTTCTTTATTACTTTCTTTAGCAGTAATAATTCCTACTATTGTAATATCAAGCTTAAGTTATTACATTAGTAATAAAAATCAAATTGAAGATTTTCAAAATATAATGATTAGTCAAGCTCGAAATATATCATCAGTAATCACTGCTACAATCGAGTATAATAAAGAGGTAATAGATACTTTAGCGAATAATAGTAGTGTAAAGAAGGTATTCACGAATCTGGATTATGAAGAGTCAATGATGTCATACTTTTATGATGTAAGGAATGCTCACAAAGACATTACAACAATATTTTTTGGACAAATTAATGGTGTACATTATGCTACTGTAGATAAAATACCAGACGGTTATGATCCTAGAACGAGAACTTGGTACAAAGAAGCAGTAGCAAATAAAGGGCAAGTTATTGTAACTATTCCTTATGAAGATGTAAACAAAAAAGGTAGATATGTTGTAACTATTGCCAAAGCTGTAGTAGGTGAGTCTGGTAAAATAGAAGGGGCTGTAGGAGCAGATATAACCTTAAATTCATTATCAGAAATAGTTTCGCAGGTTAAAATAGGTGATAATGGTTTTACAACAATAATAGATGAAAAAGGAAATGTTTTAGCATCTAAAAATAGTGATTTTATTGGAAAAAAAGCTAGTGATAAAGAATGTGTATGGATAAATGATATTATAGAAGGGAATATTTCCAATAATGAAATACAAATAAATAATGAAAATTATAAAATAAATATTTTAAAAGACGAGAAAACAAATTATACTATTGCATCATTTATACCTGTAGATGAGTTTAATAGCAGAAATATAAGATTAAGGAATTCAATTTTATTAATAATAGTTATTTTCTTAATACTAGCCCTAATTGCTGGCAATTATTTTGGGATAAAAATTTCTAAATCTATTAATAACATAGTTGGAATAATTAAAAAACTGGGCAGTGGAGATTTTACATTAAAAGTTAATAATAGAAAAGGTGACGTAGAAGAATTAAAAATAATAGGAAATTCCTTTAATATTATGACTGAAGATATAAAAACAGTAATAGAGAATATAAAGGATTCTTCGCTTAAACTGAAAACGTCCTCAGATAATATGTTATCTGCTACACAAGAATCTAATGATGCTACAGAAGAGATAGCCCAAACTGTACAAGATATTTCTGAAAGTGCTTTACGACAAGCACAGGGTTTAAATATTACTACAGATGCTATGGGGGCTCTAGATAAAGAAGTGGATACAAGCGTAAATAAAGGAGATTTAATACTTAAAGCTTCACAAAATGCTAAAGTAGCAGCTGATAAAGGAATAGAAGTAATGAAAGCACTAAAAGAAAGTTATTTAAAGAATACAAATGCTACTGATAGAACATTAAAAGAAATTGAAAAGCTTGCAGAAAGTTCAAATGAGATAATAAATATTACTAATACACTATCAGAAATAACAAATCAAACAAATTTATTAGCACTAAATGCCAGTATAGAAGCAGCTAGAGCTGGAAAGCAGGGAGATGGTTTTGCTGTAGTGGCTAATGAAGTTAGAAAACTAGCGGAAGATTCAGCAAAATCTGCTGATAGAATAAATTTAGTATTAACAACAATGCAGCAAAACATCACCTTAGTTCTTGAAGACATTAAAGAAAGTAAAAATTTAAATGATTTAACTGAGAAAAGCATAGAAAAAACTGATTCAAGTTATATGAATATAATAAATGAAATACAATCATTAACACATAATATTGAAGATATATATTCATCTCTCAATGAAGTTGCTTCAAGTAAGGAAGTATCAGTAAAAAATGTACTGGAAGTTTCAGATTTAGCACAAGTAATCGCATCATCAACACAGCAAACGAGTGCTGCTATAGAAGAACAATCTGCAAGTTTGCAGCAGATAGTTAACTTTGCTGATAATTTAAATTTGTTAGCTGATAATTTAGATGAGCTAATTTCAAAATTTGAGATATAAATGCATTGTATATCTTTAATATCTAGTAAGTTGATTATTCACAGGAGTTTAGTTACATATATTAGCGTTGAACTTTACTTATTGAAATAATGTGAGAGTCAAAAATATTTTTGACTCTCACAATTTTATAAAAGAAAATAGTTTATGCACCTTTATTATTAATAAGATGATATGAAGTAGTTTCAGCTATTTCAGAAAGTGTATTAAATACAAAATCCAAATCTTCATAACTTGTCCTATGATTAGAGAAACAAGCTCTTATAGCTACTTTTCCATTAACGACTGCTTGAGACAGAAAAGCCTTACCACTTAATTCTAATTCTTTTACTATATTACTTTGAACCTCGTTTAACTGTCTATCACTACATTCTGAATTAGGAACGTACCTAAAACATACAGCTGATGTTTGAGTAGGACAGAGGAGCTCCCATTTATCAGATTTGTCTATTAAATCAGTAAATTCTTGAGATAAATCTAAATTTTGGTCTATTATTTCTGATAGTTTATTAATACCATAAGCTCTAAATGCAAACCAAATTTTGAATGCTCTAGACATACGTGTGAATTGGATGCCATAATTCATGTACTCTATAGGATCATCAGCATCATATTCTTTATCACTAACTCTATAGGTATTATAAAGGTGCTCTCTATCTTTTATTAGAACACAACCTACTTCAACAGGTATAAAAAACCACTTATGAGGATCAGTTGATATAGAATCAGCTTTTTCTATTCCTTTCATAAGTTTTTTTCCTCTTTCAGTCAGTATAGCGCCTCCAGCATATGCTGCATCTATATGCAGCCATATATTTTGTTCATTACAAAAATCTGCAATACCATCAATATTGTCTACAGCACCTTCATTTGATGTTCCTGCTTGTGCTACAACACAGAACGGATCATAGCCTAATTTTCTATCTTCTTCTACTTGTTTTTTTAATTTATTAATATCCATTTTAAAATTACTATCAACTGGTATTTTCCTAATAAAATTACTGCCTATTCCAAGAACACTTACAGCAGTATCTATAGATTTGTGACTCACACTTGACGTATATACTACAAGGGGCTTATTTGCGCCTTGTAGACCTTTCTTCATACTTCCCGGTAGATGAGCTTCCCTTGCAACAGAAAGGGCTGTTAATGTCCCTGTAGAGCCGCCACTTACTAAAATTCCTCCACTTTTATCATTGTAACCAAACATATCAGCAAACCAAGATATGACAGTTTCTTCAATAACAGTAGCAGCAGGTCCTGATTTAAAACAGAATGGAACTTGATTTAAACCAATATTTAAGATCTCACCAATTGTTCCAGCAGGAGAAGGGCTTGTAATAATCCATGATAAGAATTTAGGATTTCCTATCTTAGTACAATAAGGAACAATATTTTTCTTCACATCATCAATTACATTTTCAACACCAATACCATCTAAAGGCATTTGACTTGAAATTATATCATATAGTTCTTCGCGTTTTATATTAGGAATAACAGGTTCATTTGAAATGTTTTTTATATATTCTTCTACAACATTGATTGCTTTATTTAAGCATATATCAATATTTTCTATATCTAAAGATTTTGATTGCATTGTTTTTCCTCGACTTTCTATTGTAATATTCAAAGTGATTTAATTAGCAAATTATTTTGGTAGTTTTAAAATTAATTATAGGTAAAAACATCTAAACAAAGTCGATAGAGTTATTATATCGTATATTGCATGATAAATAAATATGTATTTTTTCAAGATACGACAAATTATTTAACTGATAACATTATATACCAAAGAAATATTTGAATTGGTATGTTTAAGAATAAATACTATGAATAATCTGGGGTTAAATATATTAACAAAATTTTATGTTTATAAAAAACAATTAAGGTGTGCTATATATAAGGGAAAAGAATAGAGAGTATAAAAAAATGAATTTATAAAGTTTGTATTAATCCATATAAGTTTGAATGATAAATAAAATTGTGATATAAATAAGATATAATTTCTATGTGTAAATTATAAAAAATATGGGATAATGTGGAGGGGGTATTATATGAGTAGCTTAACAAGAGAGGAAATTATAAAAAGTATAGTAGATGTGCTAAAGCCTTTAGATTTTGTATATGCAATGTGGCAGTGTGGTTCAGCTGCTTTTGGAAGAGTAGATGAATGGTCAGATATAGATATAGTTGTTGATGTAGAAGATGATAAAACAAGAGAAATATTTAAATACATAGATACTGTTTTAGAATCCTTATCTGGAGTAGAGAACTATTTTGAATCACCTCAACCTATGTCACCTGGTGGTTATCAGAAAGTATATAGATTAAAAAATGTCAGCAAATTTCTTGTTGTTGAGATTTGCGCAGTGATGCACAGTAGTACTAACAAATTCTTAAAAAAAGAAATACATGGAGATGTTTTTGTTAACTTTGACAAAGATAAGGTGACTGAGGTAATGCCTATTGACAAAAGGGAATTTGCAAAAAAACTTGATCATAGATTAAAGCAGATTGAAAATCTAGTAAAGATATATGGAGTATTAGTAGAAAAAGAATTAAATAGACATAATTATATTGAAGCTTTTGCTTTTTATCAAAATTTTACTCTAAATCCATTGATAGAGGTTTTGAGAATTAAACACAGTCCATATAGATATAACTTTAGAATAAGATATGTATATTATGATTTTCCTAAAGATATTGTTAAGAAACTTGAAGAGCTTTATTTCATAAAAGATGGTGATGATTTAAAAGTAAAATATGAAGAAACAAAAAAATGGTTAGATGAATTAATTGGAGAAGTTAAGAAAATTAATCTAGAAGAAAATCTAAATATAAAGAGTAGCTTGAAAAGGGATTAAAATCATTGATTATTTTATAGTTTTTAACCAGAACTGTTTAATGTTGAACACACATAGCGATATTTTACATTATATTATTAGATATTATATTCTAAACTTAACTGCACCTCGTATTAACGGGGTGTTTTATTTATTTAATGGCTTTAGCCAGCTTCTTGCAAAACGTGCGAAACTATAAACCATACTTTATGCGGGTGCGAAAACGAAATTATACAAAAAAATCACCTTTCCGTTATAATAGAGTTGTTCAAGCTACTAAAATAACGAAAGGAAAGGTGATTTTGATGGCAAATAAAGCAAATAGTTTAGCACATACAAAATGGATGTGTAATCATATTGTATTCACTACTAAGTATAGACGAAAAATTGTATATAATCAATACAAAGAAAGCCTTAGTCTTTTAATGTGTAGTAAAAGTGACAATGACGTAGTGGCTTAAACTTAGTTAAAACTAGTATCTTTAGGCGTTGGTTGGTAACAGCCACTTATAGGGGTAGAGCAAATCAACATTTTAACAATTTACAATTGTCCATAAAATATAAAACTTTTTTATTTATATTGTACTGATATATTGACATATACTTGAGTGTATCATATAATTGATAGTAATTCCTACAAAAACACTAGGATATAAAAAGGAGTGTAATAAACATGAGTAAAGTTGTAAATTCAATAGAAGAATTAATTGGAAATACTCCAATTATTAAGTTAAATAAAGTAGTAGAAGAAGATATCGCTGATGTCTATGTTAAACTAGAATGGTTTAATCCAGGTAGCAGTATAAAAGATAGAGTTGCATTAAATATGATTGAAAATGCAGAAAAAGAAGGGAAAATAAAACCAGGAGATACACTGATTGAACCAACAAGTGGAAATACGGGTATAGGTCTAGCTATGATAGGAGCATCAAAAGGTTACAATATAATTATGGTAATGCCTGAAAATATGAGTATAGAACGTCAAAAGCTTTTAAAAGCTTTTGGTGCAGATATAATATTAACACCTGCAGCTTTAGGTATGGATGGAGCAATTAACAAAGCTAAAAAGCTTGCTGATGAAAATAATTATTTTATGCCCCAACAATTTAGTAACCCTGATAATCCTGATATTCATAGAAAAACAACTGCCCTAGAGATTATTGATGCATTGGGAACTGATATAGATGCTTTTGTAGCAGCTGTAGGAACAGGTGGAACATTGACTGGATGCTCAGAAGTATTAAAAGAAAGAATTCCTAAAATTGAGATAGTTGCAGTTGAACCAATGAATTCAGCTGTTTTATCAGGAGAAAAAAAAGGAGCACATAAAATACAAGGTATAGGAGCTGGTTTTATACCTGATGTATTAAATACAGAGATAATTGATGAAATAGAAAAAATAACAGATGATGAAGCATTAGAGATGGCTAGAAGAGTAGCGAAAGAAGAAGGCATATTAGTAGGAATTTCAACAGGAGCTTCAATAACAGCAGCAATAAAAGTTGCTAAAAAACTAGGTAAAGGGAAGAAAGTATTAACTATTTCACCTAGCTGCGGAGAAAGATATTTGAGTACTCCATTATTTAATAACTTATAATAGAATGGTGGTCATTAAATAGTTATTATCAAAAATTAACAATAAATGCATCGTATAAAAAATGTTTAAAAATTATCATGAATAGTGTATAATTGATAAGTGACTAAAATTGCACAATAATTTGTGCAATTTTTTAAGTTGTAGATAAATTTATTGTTGGGTAGATAAAATCTACATTAAAAAATCTGAAAATGAAATTTTGTTTTAATTTATAGAAAATTCAAGAATTGGAAGGAGGAAGTTATACAAATAATAGTGTATAACGAATATAAATTTGATTACAGTTACAGGTGTAGGATTAAGATTTGGAGGAAAAAAATTATTTGAGGATGTAAATGTTAAATTTACTCCAGGAAATTGTTACGGTGTAATAGGCGCTAACGGGGCAGGAAAATCAACTTTTTTAAAAATTCTATCAGGTGAGATAGAGCCAAATGAAGGAAATATTTCGATTTCCCCAGGTGAAAGATTAGCAGTATTAAAGCAAAATCACTTTGAGTTTGATGAGTTTACTGTTTTAGATACAGTTATTATGGGTCATAAGAGACTATATGACATCATGAAAGAAAAAGATGCTCTATATCAGAAGCCTGATTTTAGTGATGATGATGGTATTAAAGCAGCAGAATTAGAAGTTGAATTTGCAGAATTAGATGGATGGGATGCTGAAACTAATGCTGAAAAATTATTAGTTGGTTTAGGTATTAATAAGTCAATTCACTCAAAAACGATGCAGGAATTAAAAGGTAGCGAAAAGGTAAAAGTTCTTTTAGCTCAGTCGTTGTTTGGAGATCCGGATATATTATTATTAGATGAGCCTACTAACCATTTAGATTTTAAAGCAGTTCATTGGTTACAAGAATTTTTAATAGAATATAATAAAACAGTTATAGTTGTTTCGCATGACAGACATTTTTTAAATACAGTATGTACTCATATGTTAGATATTGATTTTGGAAAGGCAAAACTATTTGTAGGGAACTATGATTTTTGGTATGAATCAAGTCAATTAGCATTAAGATTAATGAGAGAACAAAACAAGAAAAAAGAAGAAAAAATAAAAGAATTACAATCTTTTATAGCTAGATTTAGTTCTAATGCATCAAAAGCAAGACAAGCAACATCTAGAAAGAAGCTATTAGATAAGATTACCCTAGATGATATTCAACCGTCATCAAGAAAGTATCCTTTTGTAGGCTTTACTCCTTTAAGAGAGGCAGGAAGAGATATTTTATCTGTAGATGGAATATCTAAAACTATTAATGGAGTAAAAGTATTAGACAATATTACATTTACACTAAATAAAGGAGAAAAGGTTGTTTTATTAGGAAGAAATGAAGCAGCAAAAACAACTCTATTCAGAATTTTAATGGGTGAAATTGAGCCAGATGAAGGTACATTTAAATGGGGTGTTACAACAACGACAGCATATTTACCAAAAGACAATTCACGATATTTTGAAGGTTCTGATTTTAGTTTGATAGATTGGCTAAGACAATACTCAGAGGAAAAATCAGAAACCTTTATTAGAGGCTTTTTAGGGAAGATGCTATTTTCAGGAGATGAACCATTAAAGACGGTAGATGTTCTTTCTGGAGGAGAAAAAGTTAGGTGCATGTTTTCAAAACTAATGCTTTCAGGAGCAAATGTTTTAATACTAGATGAGCCAACAAACCATTTAGACTTAGAATCAATTCAATCAGTGAATAATGGGCTGATAGATTTTAAAGGTACAATGTTATTTACATCTCATGACCATAAATTCATACAAACAATAGCTGATAGAGTTATTGAAATAACACCAAAAGGAATAATAGATAAGAAAACTACATTAGAAGAATTTTTGGAAGATGAAGAATTACAAAACAAAATTGATAGTATGTATGAATAAAGCTGAGTTGTAAACAATAAATTATATGCTGATGAAACCACTTTTTATACTTGAGTGGTTTTTTTATATACTAGGGAAGTTTTATTTTTGCAACAAGAGTTCAAAAATTGTTAAATAACTATGGTAAACTTTGAGTGAAATATGGCTCAATGTTTTTGTGTTGAAGCTATACAAAACATTTTAAAAAATACAATAGAAGGTAATGAATATAAAAGTGTAGAATATTTAATAAAAGAATTTTAAAGGTGGTAAATAAATGGGTAAAAGTAAGGTTTACGCTGTTAGAAAAGGTAGAGAAACAGGAATATTTAAGACTTGGGCAGAATGTCAAAAATCAATTAGTGGATTTTCGGGTGCAGAATATAAAAGTTTTACAAGTATTGAAGAAGCGAAAAGATTTTTAGATAATGGAGTTAAAGATATTGAATATAAAACAATTGAAGAGTTAGATAGTGATGAAATGATTGCATATGTAGACGGTAGCTATGATAAAAATGAGAAGTGGTACAGCTACGGAGTCATAACTTTTTTTAATGGCAACAGAAAAGATTTTTCGGATAAAAGTAATGATTTAAGGTTAGTAGATATGAGGAATGTAGCAGGAGAACTAGAAGGAGCAAAAAAAGCAATGAGATATGCTCTTGAAATGAATGCAAAAAGGCTTTATTTGCATTATGATTATGAAGGCATTGAAAAATGGGCAAATCTTTCATGGAAAGCTAATAAAGAAGGAACTAAAGAATATCAGAGTTTTTGTAATGAAATTTCTAAAGATTTAGAAGTTATATTTATCAAAGTAAAAGCACATTCAGGAGATAAATATAATGAAGAGGTCGATCAATTAGCTAAAGATGTTCTATTCAAAAAAGAAAAAAAACAGTTTATGGAGCAAAAAATAAGAAAGAATGATATAGAAAGCAGTAAAATGAATAGCAGCTCGATTTCACCCGTATTTAATATACCAATTGCTAATGGTGAATATATAAATACTAAAAATATAACAAAAGAATTTAAATTGAAGTGGAAAAAAATGAGAAAAAACATCAAAGATATTGAAGATTTGAAGATTGTATTAGATATTAAAGATAGTGATAACTTAAGAGCTGTTTTTATTGTAGAAACAATTGAAGGAAAAGAAGAAGTTATTATAAATTTATAAGTGTAGATAGTTGCAAAACAAAAATTTGAAAATAATGTGTAAATAACATAAATTTTTTAGCTCATAAGTTTTGGGCGAGGGGAACCATCTCATAATCTTTGACGGCTGGGCAAGAGCCTGTTTTGAGTAGAGAACCAAAATCTATGATTTTGTGTGAATCACTTACTCCTAGGAACGCAGTGAGTAGAGAGCAACTTCTTTATTTAAGAAAGAGCGATGAAGAAACGAACTCTTGAAGTCACGCTTTCAAAGAAACATGAGATGTTTCCCTAGTAGCTATATTGGTATTTTTTACAACTGTTTTATGGGGGAAACTGAGTTGCTTCATAGCATGTAAACATTGTAATTATATATAGGTGTAGAGTTTTGCAACTAACTAATTTATAAATGTAACAGGGGAGTTATAATCTGATATTAATAGGGGGAAGATTATATGTTTATAAAAGTATTAGAATGTTTTTTAGCTGTAATTTTTTGCGTACCATTATATGCTATTCTTGTTTATCAATATTTTAATCCTAAAGAGAGTTATTTATTTGGGAAAAGATGGATGTACAAGGACAGAGATGTAGAAGTAACTGATGAGTTTATAAGTTTCTGTAAAAAAAGTGCAATAATTGCAATTGTAGTAACAACATTTTTCTTAATAACTATAATATATTCAATTTTTAATTGATTTCTATATATAAATTTACATATTAAATATGATAAACTTACTTTATTAAGAATGACTTTAAAATTCATAATGGAATAGATGTAATATTCAGCAATTTATTTCAATTACAATACTTGTTAATACATTAATATTAAAATGGGGGGATATCAATGCATAAGCAATATGTTGACATGTTAATATGTCCAGAGTGTCATGGTAAGTTAGAATGGGATATTAAAGAAGAAAGCGAAGAAAGAATCATAAATGCATCAATACATTGTAGAGAATGTAAATGCAAGTATGAAGTTAGAGATGAAATAGCAGTTTTTCTTACTAACAGTCTTTCTAGAAATGATTTATGGCAGAAAAATGAAAGTGGTTTAGAGAAATATTTTAAAGAATACCCGCAAGTTTATGAGAAACTAATGAATACACCCGAAGAAGAGCTTGGTGGTGCAGATTATTGGCTTAAGGCTTCTTGTTTAGAGATGAAAGGCGATTATGAAAGAAGCTGTAAGATGTTTCAAAATGCTTTTGAAAAAATTTACACTAAGGACTATATTGATGGTTGGAAGAGCCAAATGAATTATATACTAGATAGTGTTAAAAAACAAAATAAACCTGTTGTAGATATTGCAAGTGGAAAAGGCTATCTTGTAGAAAAATTATTAAAGGAAACCAACAATTATGTTGTTGCAACTGATTTTAGTCCAAACATACTATCTAGGAACAAGGAATATTATACATTTAAAGGTTTATATGATAAATTAAGCTTAATAGCCTTTGATGCAAGGAAGACTCCATTTAAAGATGCTTCAATTGAAACAATGACCAGTTACCTGGGGCTTCAAAATATTGAAAGTCCAGGAGATGTTATAAAAGAGATGTGTAGAATTACAAAAGGTAAATTTATGCCTATAATGCTTTTTATTAATAAAAACGATAAGGTTCATATGGATTTAATGGGAAATGATGCTTATGCTACTAGAGAAAATGCAGTTTCAACATTTAATAAATATGATTGGAATGTCCAGATAAAAAATTCGTATTTAGCAGATATAAAACCAACACCTGTAGGGATAATAATAGAAGGTGGCAGAATTGATGGATTCCCATTAAATGAAACAAAAATTGAGTTTTGTACTATTGTTGCAGAGAAATAATATTTTTTAAAGATAATAGATGACAATGGGATTTTTGCTTGTCATCTTTTTCATTAATACGCATATACAAAATATAATGATATATCTTAAAGTAATGTAAAAGTTAAAGAGGTGAACAAATGAATAAAACAATAGGTGTACTTGCTCATGTTGATGCAGGAAAAACAACGTTTTGTGAGCAGTTACTATATCATACAAATAGTATAAAACAAAGAGGACGTGTAGATCATCAAAATACATTTTTAGATACACATGATATAGAAAAAAAACGAGGCATAACTGTTTTTTCTGATCAAGCAATAATATCTAATAAAGATTCAAAATATTACTTAGTAGATACTCCCGGCCATGTTGATTTTTCACCTGAAATGGAAAGAGCAATAAAAGTTATGGATTATGCTATTATTATAGTTAGTGCAGTTGAAGGTGTACAGGGGCATACTGAGACTGTTTGGCAGTTACTTGAAAAACATAATATTCCTACATTCTTTTTTATAAATAAAACTGATAGAGTGGGAGCAGACGTAGAAGGTGTTATAGATGAAATAGCTGAGAATTTAACTGGTGATGTATGTTACATAAAGGACAATCTGAAAAATGGTAATATAAAAGAAGATTTAATAGAGTTTATGGCAGAAAGAGATGAAAAGTTATTTGAAAAATATTTAGAAGAAGACTATAATTTTGAAATTTGGTTGATTTCATTAAGAACTATGATAAAAGATAATAAAGTATATCCATGCATGAGTGGATCTGCATTACATGATGAAGGTATAATTGATTTTTTTGAGAATTTAGATTTACTATCTTATACTAAATATTTAGAAAAAGAGAAGTTAGCTGGCAGAGTTTATAAAATTAAGTATGATGAAGAAGGAGTAAGAATAACATTTTTAAAAATAATAAGTGGCCAGTTAAACGTAAGAGATGAAATAAACTATATTGATGGTGAAATCAAAATTTGCGAGAAAATAACTCAGATAAGAGCATACAATGGTGGCAAATATATAAATGTGAATAATGCAAAAGCTGGGGAACTTATTGCAGTTACTGGTCTTTCACAAGTAAAAGCAGGGGATGGTTTAGGAAATTTAAAAGAAAAAGAACAGTATGAAAATATGACTACTTTAAGAGCTAAAGTAATATTTGATCCAAAATTAAACCTTAAAGATGTTTTAAAAGTTTTCAAGATACTTAACATAGAAGATCCATCATTAAATGTTACTTGGCAGGAAAAACTGGAAGAAATCCACATCCACGTAATGGGAGTTATTCAGCTAGAAGTGTTAGAGCAACTGATAAAAAATCGATTTGGCTATAACGTAACCTTTGGGACTCCAGAGATTTTATATAAAGAAACAGTTGATTCAACTACTATAGGTTATGGACATTTTGAGCCATTACGTCACTATGCAGAAGTGCATATAAAAATAGAACCAAATAAAAGAGGAAAAGGTATAGTATTTGAAAATGTATGTCACCCAGATATGCTAACAGTCGGTAATCAGAATTTAATAAAACGACATATATACGAAAGAGAGCACCATGGATTATTGACAGGGTCATCATTAACTGATTTGAAAATAACATTATTAACGGGCAGATCACATAATAAACATACTAGTGGTGGCGATTTTAGACAAGCTACTTATAGAGCATTAAGACAGGGATTAGAGAAAGCTAAGAATGTATTACTAGAACCTTATTATGACTTTAAGATAAAAGTTGAACAAGATTATATGGGAAGAGTTTTGTCTGATATACAAAAGAATTGTGGAACATTTGATTCTCCTAAAACAGTAGGAAATAATGTTGTTATAACAGGAAGAGTTCCGGTTGCAACATTTATGGATTACAGCAAACAACTTACATCATTTACCAAAGGAAAAGGGAAAATCAATCTTAAATTTAGTGGCTATGATTGTTGCCATAATGAACAAGACGTTATAGAAAGAATAGGATATAATAAATCAGCAGATCCAGAGTATACTTCTTCATCTATATTTTGCTCTAAGGGTAAAGCATATACAGTAACGTGGGATAAATGCGAGGAAGAGATGCATTGTTTATAAATGAACACAATACAAATTATATTGTGTTCATTTTAGTAAAAAGAGATTGTTTCCTCAACGTTTTTAAAAGGTTAAAAGAAACAAGCTCATGAAAAACAATACTATGTAACAAGGGAAGTGATATGCAGTATTCAACAACAAAATTGGAAAGAAAATACACGAAATTATTTACATACCCTAAATTTTATACTCATTAGTATTGAAAAAACCTTGTAGCAAGTATCTACTACAAGGTTTAAATAAATCAATTCCAGATAAATTGGTAATATAAATTAATCTGTG
>NZ_LOHE01000088.1 GCF_001559865.1 Abyssisolibacter fermentans | reverse complement strand
ACTTGACATAGGTCAGTTCATAAACAGCTGCCTTTTATATTTAAAATAATAATAAATTAGCAGCCTGGCAATCCTAGATAAAAAATCCTTAGACCCATAGCTTTGCGTCCTTATCTTTCAATAAGTTTGCCTTTATAAGTTTTATATTTTTTATAATAATATTATGATTTTATAACATTTAGTTATATTTTGTTTTTTTACACCCATTGGAGACAGGTACTTGTGGGTGTAAAAATTTTGATTGCAATAGTAAAATAATGTAATATACATTTGAGTAAATTTCATATTTTGTAATCAATGATTTATCTAAATTTCAGTATATACAAAAGCTTTTCATACGATTTTTTCTGTAAACACATTTATGTAACTTCCCATATCCAACACTCTTATAACATTTCGATATTTATCTTTAAAAACCTTTTATCTCTTATATTTCTATATTATATTTTGCAAAAAAGTAAAACCATGAAATATATTGCAATTTCATAGTTTATATGTATATTTATTTAGTGTTATTAGCAAAAAGGTGCTTAACTGAGTATTAATAATTTTTGTCAATAATAATGAAGTTTTATTATACCTAAATCTATTAATATCATATATACACCTTTATAATTTTTACAAAATCTTTTTTATTCACCCAAAAGTACCTGTCCCCACTGGGTGATGTTATTCTGTCATTTCATTATACTTAAAACCATTAAAATATATTAGAACCTATCAAAGTATCCGAAGTGTTATTATCTTCAATAGAGTATACTGTAAAATATGGTTTCTCCATAACCTCTTTATGAAGATTTTCTATTAAATTATCTTTTTTTATAATCCTTAATTCAATACTGATATTTTTTTGCACCTTTTTAAAATCAGAAACAAACTCTATTCTCTCCTCTTCTAAATAAGTAATAGATTTTCTCATCTGTTTTAAATCTCCATTACCAGAAAACTTTAATATATCTTTCCAGAATGGATAATAAATAATAAGAGCAATTAACTCATTAAATGATTTAGCAATTTTTCCAGCTTGACCTTCTGAGCTAATAAATGCTATTGGCAATTTATCTAAATCATCTCCATCTCCAATAGTGGCATAAACTCCTCCAGTCCCATCTGTTGCGAATATTGTAAGTTTTTCTTTAGAATAAAACATATATTCATCTGTAGTAGAATTCTCTATTATAATAAAATCAAATTTTTCTTCCAAATTTATTTTAATCTCTTCATTATTTATAATTTCATAATATAATTTTGGTAACATTGATTATTCACTCCCTTTTGAATTCACCCAACTATTATAATCACTTTTATTTAACTAATACTGTTTTTAAGACTATAAAAACTGCTCTGAAATTTATCCCTTATTGCTTTGAACGTAAGGTTATTCCTCATAATTTCCTTCCATATACGGGTTTTAATATAAAAATATTGTGAATGCAACTTCTCTCAAAATATAATATTTATACTTCTATTCTAGTAGTTCCTCAATAGCCTTAATAACTATGTCTGGACGTTCAAGATGGATATTATGCCCTGCTCCTTTTACTAAAATAAATTCTCCTTTATCTGAGTATGCTGTTTTTGACCTGTTCAATTTTTGAATTAAATCCTCGAAAATAATTGCCTCATTTTCTAATATTCCTGCATTTGTCAAATTTGCAATTTCAATTTCTCCATCTCTTCCTAATACTTTCATAGGAATGTTTAGCAATTCATTTAATTTTTCAATCTCTTTTCCACTATCAATCATATTTTCAAATTCAGATGCTTCCGCCCTATATAAATTAGGATTAGTTAAAAATTCTTTAATTTTATCCTGTATTTTATCTGTAAACTCCAATTGTTTAGGTGATAATTTTGGATTAACTTGTGTTACAATTTCATGTTGTTTTAAATCACCATAATTTTTAAACCTCAAAAGTGTGTTAATTGTAGGATACTTTGACTGAATTGATGGTAAAGTACGTTTTAGTTCTTCTATTTTATATATTTCAACTGGGCTAGAATCTACTAATACCAATCCAGCCATTTTAGCAGGATATAATTTAGTAAAATGTAAAGCACATAGTCCGCCAAAAGAATGTCCTACTATTATTATAGGTTCATTGATTTTCTCTTTTTCCAATAGTAAATTCAAATTTTCTGCAATTCTTTTACTTGTACATGGCTCTTGAGTAAGTTGGCTATTTCCATATCCCTCTCTATGGTACATTAGCACTCTTGTCTTTTCTGATAATTTTGATGCTATAATATTCCAATCATAAAATGAACTTCCCATTCCAGTTTCAATAACTACAACGGGACCCTTCTTTCCATATGTATATACTTCTAATTTAGTTGTTCCAATGTCTATGAGTTTTGAATTCATTATAAAGCCCCTTATTTTATTTTTAAATTATATTTCTATTTTTGATATTAAGAAATTGATTTATAATATTTGTTACATTTCCTTAAATTAGTATGTAAAACTACACTATTATAAATTATTCTTTTTATACCTAAATGCGTATTATTGCAAAGCCAAGCTAAATTTGATAATCTATTTATCCAATTTAATGGTAATTTAATGATATATTTACCCTCTTATCTCTTTCATTATCTCTTTTCTAACTTCTTCTGTATATTCTTGATCTTTTATTTTAAGACCTATTTCGTAAAAATATGAATAGATAAGCACTTTACAGTAATTGAAAGAGTTTCTATCATATGAACCCCGAGAACGATATCCTTCTAAAAACGCTTCTTGCTCCTCAGCAGATTTCATAAAATTCTGAGATGGTCTTAAAATACATGCCCATGCAATATCGAACTCTTTCCAACCTAAACCACATAGTTCCCAGTCCAATACTGCTTTTAACTCACCATTACACCATAATAAGTTTGCATAATGATGATCTCCATGAATAAAAGTTAAATCTTTATTTATAGGTTCATTTTCTTTTAACCAACTATAAGCTTCAATCAATTCATATTTCTCATAAAATTCTTTACTAGGAAGTTCATGAAACTTTCTCTTCTTAACCTGTTCCCACTTGATGTCTAATTGATGTATTTTAGAAAGGCTTGCTCCAAATACTGGCATATAATTTAACGACTTCACTAAACGTTCTTTCTTCTCAAATGCATATAATATTGTGGATAATCTTTCACCTTCAATACTCAATGTTGCTATAAAGGGAAAGCTATATTCTATGTTACTATCTATTACTTGAGGTACTGGAATATTTGTATTTTTTAATACTTCTAGTATCTTTACTTCATTTCTTATATCTGAATCTAGTTGACGACTAACTTTTAAAAAGAATTTGATTTTTTCTCCGTGCTCCATCCCTGTACATTCAAATACATCATTCCCCGCATGTGGATAGCCATCAATAGATATTAATTTTATTTCCTCCGATAATGGCAGTTCTTTTGGATCAATTACAGGTTTTCTCCATATACTAACTCCCAACTAATCTTCACCTCTTATTTATGTGAACTATCTATATCATTTTCCCGAACTTCACTCTGTAGATAATCTTTGTAATCATGAAGCATGTCGCCTAACTTTAAATCTCCATTTGTTAGTTCTAAGTATCCGACTTGCTAATCAGATTCTTAATCTCATTCAACTTTTCAATAATTATATAAGTACATACTATAATAATTCCACACAACGTTATTAAACCAGTATATGTAAACATGTGGTATGATATTGTAAATCCATCTCCCACAAAAATAATTTGACCAATTATTGGGAATATGAATATGTTAAAAATATAGAAAATAATCATGGCTATTATACCTTTAGATAAGTACTTCATAACAAAACTTCCTCCTTTACATAATAATACTTAGTTAATTACAAAACTCTATGTTTATATTTATTAAAGCAACTTAGTTTTTCACATTATATTATTTGTAAAAACTACTAATATAGTTACTAGGAAATATCTATTGTTTCTTTGAAAGCATGATTTCAAGAATTTATACCTACATAACAAACTAATACTTCAAAAGTAAATTATCTCTTACTCTTTTTTCTTCCAAAATAATATGAAATAGTTACCACACAGTACAATATTAGTAAAATCCCGAAATAAATTGTTAGATATTTAGAATATACAGTGAAATATTGATAAGATAAACTTGCTATAAATCCAAGTAAATTAATAATAATAAATATAATTGCACCTTTCAATTTGCCTTTTCCTAATAAAATCAAACCATATATTTGTAGAGTTATACTTAAAGTCTTTGATATAACAGTTTGAATTGGATAAATATTTTCTCCTAATTCATTGCCTATAATAATTATAGATATAATCATTATCGTAAATAAAGCCCATCTATTACATCTATATGGATTAATCCATTCTTTCTTACTTTCTATTATTCTTCTACCAGCCATCTTTTCACCAGGACTAAGCCACAATATTTTTTTAGAAAAAATTGCATAATAGAGAACTATTCCTAATATGCTGACTAAAAAAAGTAAAACTATACTTATTAATGAAATACAATCATAAATATAAATTTCCAAAATACTTGATATTAATGCTATTACTATATTAAGTACTGTACCTAAAACATAAAAATCAAATATCCCTGCTATAAGCGAATGTGATTTTGACCTCATTAATTCGTTTGTAAATTGGGCATATTTATCAGTCTGAATTTCCAATATTTCATTCCTCATATTATGAATTCCTTTCTTTGTATAGATTTCTTAATTTACCATATGTATATCATTATGCAGAGACTTTCGTATAATTTTTAAATCTCTGCATATTAGTTCTAACTATCACCTAAATTTGGTTGTATTCACGATTATCTCCTATACAAAACTCAAATCCACACGTAATATTTCTACATTTATTTTGCATTCCCTTTTATTTCTGGTTAAATTTACACTAAGACTGTTTAAAAAAGTCATGAAAAAGACTAGCAAAGCTTTGCAATAAAAATAAGCACTACAACCAATAAAGTAACTAAGCAAGCATCTAATGTTTCTTTGTAGGTGAATTTAAGATTATCAGATGCTTGCCTATATCAATAAACTATTTTTACTAAAATTTCTCTTCATTGTAACTCACAGCACTTACCCTAAAGATATACCACCAACAATTCCACTAGAAGCTACATGACTCCGTACACGACTTTAAAGCCTGTGTTTCTTCATCTAATACTATCATAATATAAACAGAGGTTTCAAAGAAGTTAGGCATATGTTATTTAATGCTTCAATTTAAAATGTAATGAACTAATTATCCCTCATAGTCTGTCCTCAAATATTCTTTGATATAAAGATGTAAACAACGAAAACTGCCACAATCATAATTTAATAATATTTAAATAATATTACAATCTTCTAATATCAAGAGTTATATTGTACTAATAATAAATAATTTTGGATCATTCTGAATCATTACTATTAAAGCCATTTAACTGCCAAATCAATTATTATTGTAT
>NZ_LOHE01000087.1 GCF_001559865.1 Abyssisolibacter fermentans | reverse complement strand
AGAAGATTTCAGTGAATTCGAAGGCATACCAAGTAGGTATGTCAAGAATTTAATGGATATCTTATAAACAGAAGGATGACTTGTTAATGAATCTCATATTCAGTTCCTTCATATGAGTAAGCGACTCACATAAAATCATAGATTTTAGTTCACTGCTCATAATTTTCTATGAATAATCTGGGTTTAAATTAATTTTGATGAAGAAATACAAAAATTAATAAATTAAGAATTATAAAAAAACAGTCGAAAAATCGGCTGTTTTTTATTGTGTATTTTAATCCTCTTTTTTAGTATTTGCAGAGGTAAAAGAACAAAGAAGATATCACATAAAAATAAAAGAAAGGAGATATGTTTTCATAATGATATATGTAGATATCTAAAAATCATTGGGATACTTAAAGTAAATAGTGAGGTGAAACTGATGGCTAAAAAAGAAAAAGCTGGTTTTGAATTAAAGCAGCTACTTTTAAGTAAACAATTTAGTATTAACGAAAAAGACATTTTAAAAGCTATTGTAGGAGAAGAAAAACTTACAATAAGTGAAGCAAAGAAAAAAATTGAAAACTTTTTAAAAAGGAAGGTGAAGTAATTTGAGTAAAACATGGGAATCTCAAAATAAAGTAAGACCGGGGGTATATATTAATACTTTTGCAGCAAATCACAGTATAGTGGCTAATCCTGATAGAGGAGTCGTAGCACTACCATTAGAATTGAACTGGGGTAAAGAAAAAGAAATAGTTGAAATACATGCGGCAGATGTAAATAATGTATTTGGTGAACTAGGATATCATATCACAGATAATGAGTTGATTTTAGTTAGAGAAGCTTTAAAAAGAGCTGAAACATTACTATTATACAGAGTTAATACTGGAATCAAAGCTACTTCAATAATTGGAACAAATTTAACAGCTACAGCATTATACAGTGGAACAAGAGGCAATGACATATCAATAGAAGTTCAAGCAGATGTAGACCATGAAGGTACTTTTATAGTTAAAACATTTGTAGACGGACTAATGGTAGATATTCAAACAGTAAGTAAAGTGGAAGATTTACAAGCTAATAGTTTTGTAGAAATTAGTGGAACAGGAAACTTAGAAGTTGTAGCAGGAACTAAACTATCAGGTGGTAGTAATACAGCTGTTATAGCAAATGATTATTCAGACTTTTTAATAGAAGTAGAAAAAAGAGCAAAAGAAATAAATACAATAGGTTATACTGGCACAGATGCAAGTATTAAAGAACTATATAGAGTATTCATTGAAAGATTAAGAGATGAAGAACAGTTAAAATTACAAGCAATACTTGAAAATTATGAAACAGCTGATTGTGAAGGAATCATATCAGTTAAAAATGGAGTAATATTAGCAGATAATACAGAGCTTGCTGCAAAAGAATGTGTTGCATACGTAGCAGGAGCTACAGCAGGGGCTAATGTAAATGAATCTCTTACTTATGCAGCGTATGACGGAGCAATAGATGTAGATGTAATTTTGACAGGCAGAGAAATAGAAGAAGAGCTTAAAAAAGGTAATATAGTATTTGTTAGAGACGGAAACAAAGTTAAGATAGAACAAGATATTAATACTCTAACAACATACACAACTGAAAAAACAGCAGTATTCAGAAAAAATAGAGTAATAAGAGTATTAGACGGCTTTAATAAAGATGTAAAAAGAATCTATAATGATTTCTTTGTAGGTAAAGTAAACAATGATGAAAGTGGTAGAAATGCATTAAGAAATGAAATAGTTAAACTAGGTAAATACTACGAGTCTATAGGAGCTATACACAATTTTGTATCAGAAGATGTAAAAGTTACAAAAGGGTTAGATAGTGATGCAGCTATAGTAACTACAGCAATTCAACCAACAGATTCAGTTGAAAAAATCTACGTAAATGTGGAGGTGTTATAATATGAGTCAATTTTTAAGAGCGCAAGATCAATTAAGTGGTAAAGAAGGACAAGCATTTGTAACTATAGATGGGAAAAGACATTTCTTGTTTACAGCTAAAAAGATAGAAGCAAAAATAGAAAAAGAAAAATCAGAAAGAAAATCATTAGGAAGACGTGGCTCGCAACACAAAACTATAGGTTGGAAAGGTACAGGAACATTAAGCATTACTTATGCAACAGATTTATTTAGAGAGATGATACTTAAATATATAAATGAAGGTATCGACACATACTTTGATTTACAAGTAATAAATGATGACCCTCAAAGTGCAGTAGGTCAGCATGAGACTATACTAATAGACTGTAATATTGACAGCAGTATAGTTGCATTAATTGATGATAGTGCAGAGGTATTAGAGGAAGAAGTACCATTTACATTTGAAGATATAGATATTCCAAGAAAATTTAAAAAACCAAATTATGTAGATTAGGAGGATTTTACTGATGAGTTTAAAAGCTTTTTTTGCAGAGAATGTTGAAAGACCAGAGCCAATTAAAAGAATAATATCTAATAGATTTAAAGACGAACAAGGAAATCCTATAGCATGGGAGTTCACTCCAGTTGGAGAAAAAAGAAGCAAACAGTTAAGAAAAGAAGCAACAAAAGAAGTAAAAATAAAGAAAAATGTATATAAGGATCAAACAGACTATGAACAGTACTTGTTAAAACTCGCAGTAGAGACAATAACATATCCAGATTTACATGATAAAGCTCTGCAAGACAGCTATGGAGTAATGGGTGCTGAAAGTTTATTACAAGAAATGCTAATATCAGGTGAGTACACACAGCTTATTCAAATAATAAATGAAGTAAATAAATTTGATAGTGAACCTGAACTTGTTAATGAAGCAAAAAACTAATAATGGAGGGCGATACAATGGCAGTTATCTGCCATTATGCCCTCCACAAGCTTCATAAGTATCCTTCAGAGATACTGGGTTTACCAGATAAAGAAAGAGCATTTATCATAGCTAGTATTAAGCAAAAAATAGAGGATGACAAAAGAGAAAGAGATAAAATAAAAGCACAGTCAAATAAAAAAAGATAGACCTTTAATGTTTGAAAGGAGGTGTCTTATGGCTGTAAGTTTAACAAAAAAAGCTACACCAGCAGATATGGTGAAGAAATTAAGTAAGGCGTATGGTTTTTTAAACGATACATTAACTAGCGGTCTTGAGGCGTATGAGCAGTATGATGCGGCGTTAAGTCAAGTACAGGATTCTCTGGGAGCAACAGGAGAACAGATGAATATCATAGATAATGTTTCTAGGGTGCTTGGAGATACTACTCAATTTACTTCAGCAGATGTGGCTGGTGCATTTAATGATGCGGCTCAGTCAGGCTGGAGCTTTGAAAAATCAGTAACAGCAATGCCTAGTGTACTTAATTTAGCGGCAGTAGACGGCATGAATTTTGCGACTTCAGTAGATTGTATAGATAAATACATGTCAGCACTTCAAATAAATGCAGGCGAAACAGAGACTTTAATAGATCAGATGGCAAAGACTTCAGAGATTTCAGGTACAAGTGTAGCTAAGCTAGGGGATGCTATAATAGCAGGAGGAAATTCAGCCCAAAGATTTGGATTAGGACTGTCTGATACAAATGCATTACTAGGAATGTTTGCTCAAAGTGGCATAGAAGGAGCAGACGCAGGACATCAGATGGAAGCAATGCTAAGTAGTGTTTACGATAAATCAGGTAAAGGTGCAAAAGCACTAAGTCAATTGGGAATTGAGGCAGTAAATGCAGATGGATCATTTAGAAATATAACTGATATAATGGGTGATTTAGACAGTAGTATGAGTACAAAATCTATTGATGAGTATAAACAAGCCTTGAGTGATGTATTTGACATTGAGGATGATGATACTATTAATGCTATGATGGAAAATCTGCAAAAGCTTGATGAAAGCAAGGCTCAAATTGAAGATAGTGAAGGAGCAGCCGCAGAAATGGCAGGTGAAAATCCATCAAATGATATACAGCAGTCATTATTTAATATAGGAGCTGCATTTGCTCCAATAATAGATGCGTTCAATACTATAAAAGATACGGCACTGGCTCCATTTTTCGAGGCATTAGCTACTTATGCAGGTTTCCTTGGCACAGTTTTATCTTATTTGATAGTACCATTAAGCTTCTTAGCAAATATATTTACATTTTTATCACCATTGATATATTCAGCAGTAGCAGCAATGCTTGCATATATGGGAATATTGAAATTAAAAATGTTATTTGAAGAGAAAGATAAAATGTTTAAGCAAGTTAAAGCTATTCCAACTATGATTAAAAAGATGACAGTAGATAAGCTCGCTTTAGGACCAATAGGTCTAGTTATAATAGCTGTCACTGCTGTAATTGGATTATTAGTTGGATTGGTTAAGAAATTTGATTGTGTTAGATTAGGAGTAATAAAATTTATCAATGCAATAATTGGTGGAATTAACTGTCTGCTTGAAAAATTATCACATATACCTATAATAGGTGATAAGTTTGAAGGTATGCATATTGATAAATTATCAAATGATGCATTTAAAAAGAAAGAGCAAAAAGATGTACTTGAAGATTTAGGCTTTGACCCGATGGAGCTTGAAAAAGAAAAATTAGAAATGCCAGAACCATTAGAAGTAGCACCACCGCAAAATGGAGAGTTTAATGTTGGTACAGTTTCAAATGTAGAGAATGATGACAGCATGGCAGAAGAAGACATAGAACTTCTTCGAGATTTAGCTACATCAGAAGCTGTCAATAAGTATGCAACACTTGCTCCAAATATCAAAATCGAATTTGGTGACGTAAAAGAAACAGCAGACGTAGACCAAGTTGCAAAGAAATTAGAGCAAATACTCTGTGAACAAATAGCAGTTAGTACAGAGCTTGCTTATTAGTAAGAGGGTGTTAATATGGAATATAATATTTTTTTAAAATATGATGCTACAGAAATTAAAATACCAGTATTACCCGAAGAAATAGAGATAAGTTCAAAGAGTAATAATGAAACAACACATGTACTGGGCATAGGAGAAATAAGTCAAATAAAAGACACAAAGCTGCTTGAAATATCATTTTCAAGCTTTTTTCCTGCAAGCCCTGCTCCATATGTAGTAGAAAAAAGAAATCTTCAAAAACCTTCATATTATATAGATTTTATAGAAAAAATCAGATCAGACAAAAAGCCTGTTGAGCTGAGTATAAGTGGGATGTATGACATAGATATACCTGCTACTATAGAGAAATTTGATAGAAGTGAAAAGGGCGGACAGCCAGGAGATATTTACTACAATATCAGCTTTAAAGAGTACAAAGATTACAAAGTAAAAGAAGTAGATATAAAAAACGTAGAAAAAGATGGAGAGACACAAACACTTATAGAAGAAAAGAGCCAGAGAGATTCACAGAAAAGTATTCCTAAAACTTATACAGTAAAAAAAGGGGACAGCCTTTGGAAGATAGCAAAAAAAGAATTAGGAAACGGCTCAAAATGGGAAGAAATTGCGAAGCTCAATAACCTAAAAGCTAATTATGTCATACATCCGGGTCAAGTGTTAAAGCTTAACTAGGGGGTGCATTATGAAATATGAATTAGTAATAGAAAACAACCAAAATGGTAAAGCATATGATGCAACCAGCCTGATAAAATCAGTAGAGTACGAAACTTCGATAAGCGGTAAACCGGGTAAGCTGAGTTTTGAGCTGATAAAGGATGAAAGCATCTGTTACTTTGAAGGAAATCCTGTAAGATTTTATGTTGATGATAAGCCAATATTTTACGGATACATTTTTTCAAAGAGCAGAGACAGTAATCAAATAATAAAGACAACAGCATATGATCAGCTAAGGTATCTAAAAAACAAAGATAGTTTCGCATTATTTAATAAAACAGCTACAGAGGTAGTGAGGGCTGTAGCTGCTGTATTTAATTTAAGAGTAGGAAATTTAAGTGATACAAAGCATGTCATACCTCAAATGATAATGGACAATAAAACAGGGCTTGATACAATATGTATGGCACTGGATAGAACACTTATTGCAACAGGTGATATGTATGTGTTTTATGATGATTTTGGAAAGCTTAATTTAAAGCATATAAATGAGCTGAGGACTAAGCTAGTAATAGGTGATAAGAGCCTTGCGACTGATTATAAATACAAATCAAGTATAGATGAAAATGTAACAAATCAAGTAAAAATAATGAGAAAAAACAAAGATACAGGCAAAAGAGAAATATATATAGTAAAAGACAGCACCAATATTGCTAAGTGGGGTATCCTGCAGGAATTTGACAAAGCAAAAAATGGTGAAAACAAAGCACAAATACAGCAGAGAGCAGAAAATATGCTCAAGCTGAGAAATAAAGTGTATAGAGAACTGTCAATACCTTGCTTGGGAGATTTTAGAGTGAGAGCAGGGACAGGAGTATATGTTTATCTACCTGATATAGGAGATATTTCTTATGATCAATATTTTATAGTAGAAAGCGTTAAGCACAAGATTTCAAAAGAAGAACATACTATGGATATTGATCTTATTATGGTTTAAAGGAGGTAGATTTTGTTAGTACCAATACAAAAAACAATTAAGAATTACTTAGAGGCAGTTGATTTGACAGATATAACTTATGGAGTAGTGACAAGCATATCTCCATTAAAGATAAAAATTGATCAAAAGCTTGAACTACCAGAGCAGGTACTACTTCTAACAAGCAGTGTCGTTAGAAAAGAAATAGACCTAAAACACGTACATGAATATGAAGATAGTACTATAGATGGATCGTCTAATAAGCAGACAAAAGAAGCATTTAATGAAAAAATAGTAATAACAGAAGGTTTAGAGGTTAAAGATAAGGTGATGCTTTTAAAGGTTAACAATGGACAAAAATATGTTGTTTTAGATAAATTGCAGGCAGGTGATTAAATGTTACCAAAGTCAAATATATCAATAAAAATAAAAGAAGTAAAACAGCCTAGTAAAACATACAAATTAGATTTATTAAACAAAAGAATAGTTGGGTATGTAGACGGTATAGAAGCAGTAAGACAAAGCGTAAACAAAATATTAGAAACAGAAAGATACAAACACTGCATATACAGCTGGGATTACGGCTTTGAAGGAAGAAGTCTGATAGGAAAGGAAACAGATTTTGTCAAAGTAGCTATAAAGAGAAAAATAAAAGAAGCATTATTAGCAGATGATAGAATTTTAGGAATATATAATGTAGACGTGGATGCAAAAGGAGATATAGTTACATGCAGTTTTACAGTAGACAGTAAAGAGGGTTCCTTTGATATGTCGTATCAATTAAATAGTTAGTTGTAACCATGGAGTTGCAAAAATACTTGAATAATGCCTCAATGGATTATTATTTACAGTAAATCTTTGTTTGATATTAAGTGATTAAAGACTGTTTTAGGACCGCAGTCTTTGGCAAGGGAGCCATGCAGGAATCTTTCTCGTCACGGTGGTGTACGAGTTTTTTGATTAGAAGTGAAAGGAAAAAACTCGCGCACCAATGTTCCTTAGAAAGAAACACTGCATGTCTCCTAGTGACTTTATTGGTTGTTCATTATGCTATTTTATCGGGCCTTTTAAAGTAATCCTTTGCAAGAATAAAAGAGAAGTGACTATATAAGTAGTTGATAAGAGAATAAATCCTTTAAGGCATGTATTAGAAACATTGAGGGTTCTCTATGATTTATTGGTAATACGTACTAATATGAAATTCAGATATAGGAGGCGGGAGAGTGGAAAGAAGATTCAAAGATCAGACATTTGAAAATATAATGAAAAGAATGTTATCTAAGATTCCAGATAATATAGACAAAAGGGAAGGTTCTATAATATACGACGCTTTAGCCCCTGCTTGTGTAGAAATGACAGAATTATATATAGAGTTAGATAATATTCTAGAGCTTGCATTTACAGAGACAAGCAATGGTAAATGGTTAGATATGAGATGCGCAGAGCAGGGAATATACAGAAAAGAAGCAGTCAAAGCCCAAAGAGTCGGTATATTCAATGTAAAAGTTCCGATAGATTCACGCTTTAGTATAGATAATGTTGTATATAAGACGATAAGCGAAATTGACACAGTAGTAGAGGACAAGCAGTATGTACTAGAGTGTGAAAAGGCAGGAGAAATAGGAAATACACCTATAGGAAACTTACTTCCGTTAAACTATATAGATCACTTAGAAAGTGCTATTCTAAGTGATATTTTAGTTTCTGGGACAGAGGAAGAGAGTGATGAGGCATTAAAATTAAGATATAAACAAAATTCAGAACAGGCACCAACCAGCGGCAATGTTTTTCACTACATGCAGTGGGCAAAGGAAGTAAAAAATGTTGGAGCTGCAAGAGTAATACCTGTTTGGAATGGAGCAAACTCAGTCAAAGTATTAGTAGTAGATGATGATTTACAACAAGCTTCAGATGAAATAGTAAATAGTGTTCAAGAACACATAGACCCAAATATAACAGGCTTAGGTAAAGGAACAGCACCAATAGGCTGTAAATGCACAGTAGAAAGTGCATCAATAACACCAATAAATATTTCAGCACATATAAACAGAGTTGAGGTATCAAAGGTATCAAATATTTTCAAAAGCAAAGTAGAACTTTATTTCAAAGATTTAATAAAACAAAAATGGCAGTCAGGAGATAACTATTCAGTAAGCTATGCAAAAATAGGTGCATTATTACTAGAGTGTATAGTAGATGCAGGAGGTATAGATTACAACAATCTATTGATAAATGATGTAATAGCTAATGTAGAATTAAACGACAATGTACCAGCTTTAGGGTTGGTGGTTTTAGAATGAAATTGATAGATTATATGCCGGATTATTATAAAGATATATTAGAGGTAGAGAAACTAATTTCTTCTGAGCAAACTGAAATTAATCAACTAAAAGATGTATTAAATGATGTTAGAAACCAGATGTTTGTAGATACTGCAACGTGGGGACTTTCATTATGGGAGAAGGATTTAGAATTAGAAAATGATGCAGATTTAGATATAGAAGAAAAGCGAGCAGCAATAAAATCGAAATGCAGGTCACAAGGAAAAGCAGATGTATATTTATTGCAGAGTATATGCGATGCGTGGAACAAAGGACTAATGGTAGACTTTAACAACGGAGCAATAGAAGTTAAATTTAGCGATAACAAGGAATTACCTTTATACATAGAGCAATTAAAAAAACAAATAGAAAAAGTAAAACCTGCACATTTAGTTGCTCTATATGAATACTTATTGCTAGTAAAAAATATAAACAACATGACTATAAAGCAGTTACAACAGCAAAATGTTAATAATTTTGAATTTGGGGAGGAGATTATATGAGTCAAGAAACAGAAAAGCTAAAATTATTTAAATATGACAGCACAGACGAAGATGCTGTTTTTAATATAGATAAAGCACTTAATGAGAATTGGGATAAGATAGAGCAGGGAATAGAAGAATTGGAAATAAAAACAGACGAATTAAAAATAACAACAAAAAATAACATAGACAAAATAGAATACAAAATCTATAATTTATATCTACAAAATTACTATGAAAATAAAATGTTGAACAAAAGAGGCATGTTCTTTGATGGTTTCATAAATAGCAACATAATTGATCTAAGTAATTCAAGTGCAACTTTATTTACAGAAGGCAAAAAAATCGGGGTAGTACACAAACAAGAAATAAAATTTGATACAGATATATTAAGCTATAAAATTTTTGAAACGGAAGAAAGCTATGGCACTAAACGAATAGGACAAATATTCACTGTAGATAAAAATATACGTATAAGAAAAGTACGTGTAAGTTTAAAAAGAAGGTCAACCACGCAGGATAAAATCAAGTGTTATATAACAAATCTTCATGAGGATGGGTATACTGTTAAAAATACATTGCAAACTTCTACGACGGAAATATCAGCAGACACATTAAAAACTGATAGTCCAACAACGTGTGAATTTAATTTCGATATAGTACTACAACCAGGGAAATATGCTTTTGTTCTAGATAGGATAGGAGTATATGAAGAAAACAGCTGGTTTTCCCTATGCGTAAATGGCAATGAAGAAAAAGGCGAACCAATAACGGCTTTTCGTGAAGGATACTGGCGAAAGGAAAGCGAAACCGCAGTACATGAAATAATAAACGAAAATTCGCCACAGAATCCAGTGTACCAATCCAAACAAATAGGCTTGTCTCAAGATATAAACAATGCGGTACTTTATGTAAAATCAAAAATTGTAAGTGAATGCACAATTAGTGCAGATGTGGCTATTTATAACGATATAGAAACGTTTATTCCGATGACTTTGGAATCAACGAGGAGTCTAGAGAAAGGATATAGAGAAGATAAATTTGTAGCCACAGTTTCCGATAGTGGCAATAAAGTAAAAGTAAAAATAACAATGAATCGGCCGAATGTTACAACAGACTATGAAATAAACGAATACGGGTGCATATTGGGGGTAGTATAGATGGAAAGATTACAACTCAACACTAATTGTTTTGAATTTTTTGAAACAAAAGAAGAAAAAAAACAAAAACAAATAAACGGAGATAAAGATTTAATAATAGCAGATCTATTGATACAAAATGCAGAGAAAGAACAAAGATTAAATGATTTAGAATTAATAGTTGCTGATATGTTAGGAGGTAAATAATGAGAGATTATTATGTTAGATTTCTAAAGAGAATACTACAAATTAAAGGCAAAGATTATATTGATAGTTTGCTTAATTTAGGAACAATCACACAAGATGAATATGATGAAGTATTAAAAATGAATACACCTTAAGGGTGTTATTTTTATATAGATACTTGCAAAACTAAAATTTAAAAATGTGGTAGCTTTTATGTTTTAGCTAATTAGTTTTTGGCGAGGGGACCCATCTCATAATCTTTGACGGTTCCGACAAGAGCTCGTTTCTTATGATTTAAGTGAGAGCGATGAAGAAACGAACTCTTGAAGTCACCTTTCAAAGAAACATGAGATGGTTCCCTAGTAACTATATTGGTGTACCCACTCGGGACGGATCTTTTTGGGTGATATATAGGTTGATCTAAACATGTGTTTTTAGTGAAACATAGAAAAGACTAGAATTTAGAATGAAAATCTACCCAAGCATAACAAATATTATAAGCAAGGACGGTGATAAATTTGCAAAACAAACTATACAATAAAATAACCTTTGAAAATTTAATGAAAAGAGCATTAAAGCATGTACCAGATGATATTGATAAAAGAGAAGGTTCTGTTATTTATGATACTATAGCTGCTGTAGTTGTTGAACTTGCTCAGGAGTATATAGAGCTGGATAATATATTAGAGCTTGGGTTTGTACAGACTTCTAATGGAGAGTGGCTGACAAAGAAATGTTCTGAGCTTGGAGTTAATAGAAAGATGGCTGTTCATGCTGAAAGAAAAGGTATATTTAATGTAGAAATTCCAATAGGTGCTAGGTTTAGTATTGACGATTTAGTCTATACAAACACAGCACCTATTAATATTTCTGGAGCAGATAAAGAATACAAGTTAAGAGCAGAAACAGCGGGAGAGATAGGTAATAAACCATTTGGTGCTTTAATGCCTATAACTTATATCAATGGCTTAGAAAAAGCAGAACTAGCAGAGATAATTACAGCAGGTGAAAATGAAGAAAGTGATGAAAAGTTGTTAAAAAGATATTTAGATACAGCTAACAAGCCAAGCTTTGGAGGTAACAAACAGCAGTATATATCTTTTGTAGAGGAAATAGACGGAGTAGGACATGTTAAATGCTTTCCACTTTGGAATGGCAGAGGAACAGTGAGAATAGTAGCAGTAGCTCCAGATAAACAAGCTTTAAGCAGTGAAAAAGTAACAGAAATACAAAACATAATTGATCCTAAAAAGGACGGTATGGGAGACGGATACGCACCAATAGGACATATAGTAACCGTTGAAACTGCAAATGTATTAAATATAGATGTAGCAGTAGATGTTAATTTGAAAGTAGATATAGACATAGAAGATGTAAAAGCAGAATTACAAACTAAGCTAGAAAAATACCTGCAAGAAAAAAGCTTTGAAGAAACTGTAATCAGACTAAATTCAATAGGAGGTTTAGTCATAGAAACAGATGAAATATTAGACTATCAAAACTTAAAGCTAAATGGAAATACAAAAAATGTAATAGTAGATGAAGATGTAATAATAAAACTCGGTACATTAACAGTTAATCAATACTAGGAGGTGGTATGATGGTGGAAGAAAATAAAACAAATATAAAGTTAAATTTACCTGAGTATTACCATGATATTAAAGATATTGAATATTTGAGTGAGAGTTTAAATAGAGAATTAGATGATATTAAAGAGCAGAGACAGAAAATCTTTAACAACTTTTTTATGAAGGACATGCACGAAGTAGGTTTATCAAGATGGGAAAAAATATTTAATATAAAGCCTAAAAAGACAGATAGCTTACAGTTCAGAAAAAACAGAGTTATATCAAAGTATCAAAGCCGTCCTCCAATATCAATAAAAAGCTTGGAACGAATTTTAAACAATTACTTTGACAAACCAATATTAGAAATAAAGCTAGTGCCAGATGAATATGCATTCATGATAGAATTCATGGCTGATAATGCAAATTTATACAAGGAAATAGAACAACAAGTAATAGAACTAAAACCATCAAACATGGAGCATATACCAACACCAAAAGCAATGAGCACTATAAAATTTAAAGTAAAAGCATCTAAAACTGACATAGAAAGAAACACAAGATTAGGGACAACATGGAAGCTTGGGGTAACACCTTTTGCAGAGGTAATAAGAGTTGAAGAATTAGAGATTTAGCAATGTTGGTAAAAACTACTTGACCTTAATATTATATAGATAATTGCAAAACTAGAATATAAATAAAGTGAAAATTTTTACTGTTTAGTTCAAAAGTTTTGGGTGAGGGGAACCATCTCATAATCTTTGACGGTTCCGACAAGAGCCCGTTTCTTTTGATTTAGTAAAGCTATGAAGAAACGAACTCTTGAAGTCACGCTTTCAAAGAAACATGAGATGTTTCCCTAGTAACTTTTTGTGTATCATACGAAAAGTAATAAAAGAGAGAGGGGTGTTATTTTAATGCAAAATTATATATTAGAAAAGACAGCTAAAAGATTACAAGAAGAAGATATAATCAAAATACTAGTAAATGATACTTTAGAAATAACAGAATTCAACAAAAAAAGAGAAGCCAACAAAGTAACAATAGAATTTGAGTTAAACAACAATCAAGTAGCTTTAGTAACAAATTATAAACTGTTAGATAATGTCGATAATGTTATAGACGAAAGAGATATTTACGTACCTGTAGATGGGATAACAATAATTAGGCAGGAAATAGAGGTGGTGGGAGAATAATGGAATACAATAGTAAAACTAATTGGCAGAGAGAAGATATTGTTACAGAGAAGGATTTGAATAGGATAGAGCAAGGGATAGAAGATGTATGTGGTAAACTTGGAGGGATAAAAGAAGGTGCAGAGGTTAACAGACCAATAAGCGATAGTGTAACATTAGATGATTCAACAACAAGTGCAAGTTCAAAGGCTGTGAAAATTGCTTATGATAAAGCTAGTGAAAAAGTAAATAAAATAGATGAGAATGCAACTAAAATTGGCAATTTAGAAACAAATGTTGATGGTATAGTTAATGAAAAAAGACAACCTAACGGTATAGCAAGTCTTGATGAAAACGCACAAGTGCCTACTGAACAGCTTAACAATGTGCAGTATTTGAAAGATTTTTATGGGAGAAGTGTAAAGAAGGTTGGCTTTGAGACGTTCATTGAGGTTTATGATATATTTAGTAAATATGTAAATAATAACTTAGATTCTAGTACAGTTGGCTCTGTTTCACAATCAACTGGTCTAAGACTAACATCAAATGGTGGTTCGATAGGTTCAATAAAAGAGTTTGCAAATTATATAGAGTTATCAAGAAATACAACAGTGGGAGGTGCCTGTGTTGTAATTAAGGATACAGCTTTTGACTTAACTAATGCTACCTCAGTTGAAATAGATTTTGAAATTATAGACCCCTTTAATGCTATGTATGCTGAATTTGGATTGATTAAAGATAAGAATAATAATAACACGTATACATGTGGGTATCCTGATGGTTTTCTTTATAATAGAGGACCGAATTCCACCATAAGGCAAACTCATGCATTTGATGTTTCAAATGTAACTGGCAATTATTACTTTAAAATGTCAATTTGGGGAAACGAAACTTATAATAAAAGTATTAGAATATACAGTATTAAAATAGATAATAATATGCTTTATCCAAATCAACTAAATTATGATTTTAATAATGCTTCAGTTAGCTTAAAAACATCTACATTATCAACGTCATTACCAATGCCACTATTGCAAATTCCATCACATTTCCTTGATTGGTACTCAATAAACGCTATGGTGAATACTCCGAATGGAACAAATATTAAATTCGATATATATGATAATTACGGAAACTTACTAAAAGAAGATGTGAAACAAGGTGAAATACTTAAACTTACTAATCCAATTATACAACCAAGGGTAACATTAAGTAGGGATACTTTAGAAACGCCTTCACCTTCATTTAGTTGGTTAGAAGTAGGGTATAGAGGCAGTGCAACAGGTGGTGTGTGGAATAAGATTGATGAAATAACACTTGATGTAGATATCGCACAATTAGACATAAGTGTACCAGAAATTTTTAATGAGTTTAGGATAGTAGGTAGAAATATTAAAATAAACAGTAGTTCATTAGATACTTTGTTAATCAATTTCAATAATGATTTTGATACATCGGGTAACTATGGTTCAACTGTAACGAATGGAACTTCTCTTTATTCCTCTAACAAAATATTAACAGGTACTTCGATGTGTAGTAATAATTATAATATGTTATGTGATATTGAAATTAACAATAATGTTAATGATAATATTACATCTATTGAACTTAATGTTGTTAGTTCTTATGCTAAAAGGTCTAATGGTATTGGTGTATGGAAAATTAATCAAAAAATCAATACTATTCATCTATTAAATACATCTTATCAAATTTTAACAGGCTCAACATTCGAGATATGGGGGCGATAGACATGAGCGAATATATCTATGATGAAAAAGGTAAATGGAAAGTACAAGGCATTAGTAAGATGCTTGTAGAACCATCCGAAAGCTACAATCAAGCAAGACTAGCAGAACATCAAGCAGAAGAAGAACAAAAAAAACTAGATAGTCTTGTGCCAACACAAGATGAAATTAGAAAAGCTGAAACTGAAATACAGATTATAAATTTATTACAGGAGGTTGGTTTAATATGACTGTAATCCAAACTAAATTAATGAATGCTTATGCTACTTTAGTGATGGCTAATAGAATGACATTAGAAGAAGTACCTGAAACGGAAGTAACTTTAAAAGACAATTCAACATCTACATTAAGACAAGAAACTAATGTAGAAATAGCAAGAAGGAAGGTTGAAATACTTAGCTAAACAAGCTTATCAACACCCACTCGGGATGTTTTTTTGAGTGAAATACACATATCGATAATATTATTACTTAATATTTACATGTCAAATTATTAATAGCTAAACTCATAAAAAAGCAACATACCAAAAGAAGGAATTTATCAATTTATGAATGCACAGAAAATATGGGTAAAAAAATCTAATTGTAAATAAACCATTTATTCAGCATACGAATTCTGTGAAAAATAGAAACGAAAGAGCATAAAGCTCCTTCGTTTCTACTAATCAAAATATCCTAATATTCTAATATATATGTACTATTATCTAAAAAAATATATTTTACTTTGACTTTCTTAAAAGTCTTTTAATGCTTCTTTTAAAGATTCAATATTTTTATAATACTTATCTTCAATTCCTGTTATGATTACTGAATGAAAATATTAATCCCCCAGCTATGCTGGGGAGAATAGAGTAAGCAGTAGTGTTACGTATGTTATAAAAAAGCCTCCTATGATAATATGATAATGGTGTCGCAAGCCAATATCAAAAATAGGAGGCGGTCCAAATGGACAATTCAAGTTTATCACATACAAGATGGAAATGCCAATATCATATCGTATTTATTCCAAAATACAGACGAAAAGTGATGTATGGACAAGTCAAAGCAGATGTGAGAGAAATACTTACTAAGTTGTGTGAATATCAGAATCTAGAAATGATAGAAGGATCAGTATGTCAAGATCACGTGCATTTGTGTGTAAGTATACCAACCAAATTTAGTGTTTCAGAATTTGTAGGG
>NZ_LOHE01000086.1 GCF_001559865.1 Abyssisolibacter fermentans | reverse complement strand
TCTCAAATAAAAAATTTATTGTTTAATCAAAATTGACTCTTTGATTTAATTGCTTGGCTTTGCACTGTTCAATTTTCAAAGTCCAATTCACTTGTTTTAATCTCTTTTTCACAAGCGACCTTCTCTATAATATCATTTAATAAACATTTTGTCAAGGTTTATTTTTCTTTGTTGTTTTTGCCAACTCAAATATCTTAACATGAATTTTGAATTAAGTCAATACTTTTTATTAAAAAGTTTTACAAAAATCGTGTTATATCTACATCTATTTGATAAACACTTGTATTTAATCATGTTTAGGCTTACTAAAATTTAACGTTGTTACTTGATTTACTAAAATAATTTTTTTGAATTAACAATGTCTATAACATCTTTGCATATTTTAATACCTTTCCTAAGGCACTTTTTGTTATTGCTTTTAATATGTCTTTAGCTACAAATTCTATGAAACCTTCTAGTAGTGGTATTGATTTTTCTTTCCTTATTTTATATCTTATATCATAATAATCTTTATTTTCAGTATGTTTTTCTTTCATGGCTTTTTCTATTTTGGGCATATGGAAATATATAACAAATTAAAGCTATGACGGATATTTTGTATCAAACGATGAGTTAGTTTCCACTGATAGATTAGCTATCAGTGGAGTGGGGTCTGACGAAGTAGTATTATGCAAAATAGTAACTAGTTATTTATTATATAGCTCTTGGCAATATTTAAATCCTATTGCTACTCTTGCTGTCTTAATTGTTTCTTCGTCTAGTTCTTTTACTATTTTATACAGCCCCTACCACCTTATAGCCCTGATTTAAACCTCATAGCAGTACTATTGAAAATGGTTAAAAGAGAAAGTAGTCTATAATGTCTTTTATAATACAGTTTTTGAAATCAGAAAAAAAGTAAAAACTATTCTTGAAAATGTTAACAATAATACGGAAACTATTATTAATAGATTATGTTGCAAACTATAATTATCCAAAAAAATCATTTCATCTTATATAGTTAATGAGAGTATTCATCAAAAATAGAATTAAAAATATTTAATTCCATGGAAACATATTTATATAATTAATAATTATTACAATTGCTACTCCGGCTAAAGATATAATTATATGAAAAATCCTACTCCAGATTGGCATTAATATTTTTTTCCACACAGATAAAATACCTAAAATCAACATTACTACAGAACAAACAGCAATTGCTATACCAATAAAATTAATAAATATTATCCAACTACCACCATTAGCTATAAACATAAATAAACTTACAACAAGCATTAAAATAAACAAACAAATTATACTAGAAATTCGCTTTAACCATGCAGATATTCCTGTATATTTAATTTTATTTTTCCTAAATAAATTAATTACCCCATTTATACATCCTAATAGTGCAGTCAAAACAATAAATGGTGCTACAATATTTACAAGTATACTTTCTTGTGTGCTTAATCTTTCCCATGCCTGTGCAGGCGCCATAACCTCTAATATCATATATTGTTTTCCATCTTTATCTTCCTTAAAGTAAATAAGTTTATCATTATCTGTATTCTTAAATAAATTTTCTTCTATCCTAGTATAATCCCCACTTATTGGCTCCATAGCCTTAACATGTAGTTCTCCATTTTCATTAACTCTTACTTTAAAAGTCCATAATAAGCCGTAAATTTTATAATAATCATTTCGTGTTCTTCTTACACAAACATAATCTCCTTCAAACTTTTCTAAATCTCCTTTAAAGTCTACTTCAGTTCCTTCTGTAAAATTACTTTCTTTATTTACTCCAAAGAACTTATAAAATTCTTCTGAAAACCCATCTCTTATCTCTTCATCGTCCTTACATGAATTAGAAGAAATAAAAAATCCTATATTTTTTTCAGGACATAAAGATAATAAGCTTGAAAAATACTGTGTATTTCCTCCATGCTCTATTATTGATCTGTTATTTGTATTTTCATAAAACCCATATGAATATCCTGGCAGAAACTTATAATTAGTAAACTGAACTGTATGCATATTTATTGCTGTATTTTCTTTGAGTATTCTATTGTTACTATATTTCCCATTTTGAAGGTGAGCAACTAAAAATTTTGCCATATCATCTGCAGTTGAGCAAATAGAACCTGCAGGATGTACCAAACATCCTCCCGGTTGCTCCGCTTCAAAGTGTTCATTTTCGTAAATATATCCTTTGGATGTATTGGACAAAATGTCAGTAGATAAATAATAACTACTATCATTCATACCAAGAGGATTAAATATGTTTTCTTCAACATATTTATCAAAAGGTATTCCACTTACCTGCTCTACAATATATCCAATTAATGTATATCCATGATTGCTGTACTGAACAACTTCTCCCGGTCGTCTAATAAAAGGAGGCATTTCCTTCTTTATAATATCCTCTAAAGGGTTTGGCTCATCTAATAGTTTATCGCTAAGGATACCCTTCAGACGTTCATCAAAGCCTGCTGTGTGTGTTAAAAGATTTGCCATTGTAATTGGCTTATCACACTTGCTTTCTATTTTTACATCTTTTAAATATTTATTAATATCTGTGTCCAAATCAATTTTACCCTGTTCAACTAGCTGCATTGCTGCTGTAGCTGTAAAAAGCTTTGAAACTGAACCTATTCTAAAAAGTGTTTTATCTGGATCTACGGGTACTTTATTCTCTAAATCTGCATATCCATATCCTTTTTTTAACAATATTTTCCCATCTTTTACTGCTACTAAAGTTGCTCCTGGAACATGACATTCTTCCATGGCTTTTATCATATAGTTATCTACCATTTGTTTAAAATTTGCAGCCTCTTTTTCTTCTTTAGAATCCATTGCAAAAACTGGTGTACATATAAAAGAAATCATAAATATTAAGAGCATACACCAACTTGCCCCTTTGTAATAAAATCTTTTTTTTCCCATTTGTATTCCTCCATCGTATAATTTGATTTATAATTAAATATTAGAGGAAATACCTTACCAAATATTAAAGAAAAACTTACAACTTTCTTAAGATTTTTAAAGATAGTCAAGTCCTATGTCTATTTTAGAACTTGGCTATCTATTAAATATGCTGGTAATATAATCTGAAACACTGTTTCTTCTCTATTGCTACTAGCTTTGATTGTTCCTTCATGAATTTCAGCAATACGCTTTGCAATGGCAAGTCCCATACCTTTCCCACCAGTATTAGAGCTTCTTGATTTTTCACACCTATAAAACCTTTCAAATATATAGGGTAGATCTTCTTTTGATATTGTTTTTCCATAGTTAGTTATCTTTACTATAACATTTTCATACTCTCTTATTATTTTAATATGCATTTTTTTCCCTTCCTTACCGTAAAAAATGCTGTTACTTATAATATTTTGAAATAGTCTTACTATTAAACTAAGATCCACTCTAATCAATATTTTTTCACTGTCACATTCTATATTAAATGTCATACCTGAATTCTCAAGCTGCGGAACAAAATCTATTAATACCTGTTCAACAAGCTCTTTAATGCTGACAATTTCTTTCTTCAGTTTTATACCTTCAAAATTAACATTTGAATACTCAAGTAAATCATCCATAAGTTTTTTTAATTCCTCACATTTTCTCTCTAAAATATCTACATAATGAAAAAAAGCTTGTATATCATCACGATTACTTTTAATCAATTTAATATATCCCATAAGTGCGGTTAAAGGTGTTCTCAAATCATGAGATATACTACTTATCATTTCATTCTTTATTTTTTCAACTTGGCGCTGTTTTTCAATTAAATCTTTAAGGTTCTTTGCCATAATGTTTATGTTCTCAGCTAAATTACCAATTTCATCATTTGATATCACAGGAATATTTATATCTAAATTGCCTTCTTTCATATCGGTAACAGTTTTACTTATATTTTCTATTCTATTTATTATTTTTCTTGAAAATATGTAGAAAAATAATATCATTAACAAAACAAAAACTCCTAAGTAAATAATTAAATAATCAAATTCCAATTCTCCCAAGTCCACAAATATAACTCCAAGGCTTATTAATAATTGAATAGTTGCACAAGTGAACGAAAGAAGAATACTAAAAATAAATATTATGAATAACTTGAATCTTATTCCATTAAAAAACTTAATTTTCAATTTTATATCCCACTCCCCAAACATTTTTTACTATCTTAGGCTCTTTAGGATTATTCTCTATTTTTTCTCTTAAGCGTGCTATGTGAACCATTACAGTATTATTCCCTTCGAAATAGTTTTCCTTCCATACTATTTTAAATATTTCTTCTAAGGTGAAAACCCTGTTTAGATTTCGTGCCATGAGTATTAATATTTCATATTCTGTTTTTGTTAATTTAATATTTTCACCATACAGCATAACTTTACGGGCTTTATGATGAATTTTTAATTCTCCTATGCTTATTACATCCCCCTCTTCATTTTCTTTATTGTTTAGATAAATATATCTTCTTAATTGTGCCTTCACCCTTGCAGTAAGTTCAAGAGGGTTAAACGGTTTTACCATATAATCATCTGCACCTGTACTAAGACCAATGATTTTGTCCATATCAGTTGCTTTAGCACTCAATATTATTATTGGTATGTTCTTTTTCACTCTCATTCTCCTACATACTTCTATTCCATCAATTTTGGGCATCATTGTATCAAGAATTACTAGATGTACACTATTAGAATTTATTATATTCAGTGCTTCTTCTCCATTAAAAGCTTTTATTACATTGTATCCTTCTTTTGAAAGATATACTTCAATTAAATCAACAATATCTTTTTCATCATCAACTACAAGTATTGTTTCTTTACTCATGAAAAATTGCCCCCTTCTTTTGACCAATAGCTAACTGCCACTAAGACTCTCACTTCTACAAATAGCAGATAAGTGGCACTAAGTTTCTGGATAATTTCCTTTTATATTTTACCATTTACTCACGAATAAATCTCCTTATATTAGTAAATAAATATGTGAGAGCGGGAATTTGAGGGAGAATTTGGGGACGGCAGACTGCGTAAAAACAGTCTGCTTTTTTGTTTTGAAATACATAAATTTAACAAGTATTTAATCTTAAGAACACAAAAAAATTTACATATCTTAAATATGCAAAAAATACTTTTTTTTAACTTTTATACCTTCATTAGCTTATCTATTCCTACCACGTTTATTACTCTTTTTTAGTTATAGGTAAAAAAGTGCATGTAAGACTCAGCTTTAACACTTTCATTTCCTCTAGTTAGAAAGTATGTAAAGCCTAAAGCTCGTTTTATTGTTCCAAATGGATGCTCTACTATCATTTGCCTTCGCTTATATAAATCTTTATTTTCCATTATTATTTTATCTACTTCATCGTATATATCTTGATATTCTCCTCTTATTACCCTGTGGCAAGTTTTTGATGTCGTGCACTTATCTTTATTTTTGCATTTTTCACATGCTTTTTCATTTATATATATCTTTCTCTTTGTCATATTTAAAATTTTCTTTTGTATAATCTTTATACCCTGTTCTTGACCCACTTTTTTGTTTTGCTACTATTGTTTTTATATGATCTTTTTTACACTTTAATAAATCATCTCCATTATAGTATCCTTTATCTGCTAGGGCTGTTATTACTTCTTTTTCTTTATTTTCTTGTTTTTCTACATCAATATTTAATTCTTCTACTGCTACCACTATATCATGTTTGCTATCTACTGATATTTGTACATTATGTGATATATCTGTCCCATTATTACTTACGCTCATATGTTTTGCATCTGGATCTGTTATGGTATTTCTCCGTTTTCTTTGATTTCTTTTGCCATTTCCGTTAATTCTTCTATCCTCTTTTTGGCTTTTTCTATTTTCGCTTTTATTTCTTCTTTTGAATTGTTCTTCAGTTCATTTCTTGCTTCTACTTCATCATTTTCTTCTAACAATTCTATGTATTTTTGAGCTATCTCTTCATAATATTTCATCATTTTAGCTACTTTTCTTTTTGTGAAATTTTTTCTCCTTGAATTACTAGCTCTAAATTTACTGCCATCTACTGCTATTATTTCTTTCCCATACAAATTAAGCTCATCACATAGCATACTGAATTGTTTAAATACTTGTGTTAATACTTTTTTGTTATTTTTTCTAAAGTTGATATTGTATTGTCATCTGGCGTTAACTCATTTATTAGTCACATTACTTCTATATTTCTTTTGCATTCTTTTTCTAACTTTCTTGAACTTCTTATGTCATTAAAATACCCATATATGTATAATTTCAATAAATCCTTTGGATTGTATGGTTTTCTACCTGTTGTTTTTGGTTTTGCATATTTGAACCTTAATTTTTCTGTATTAAAACTTTCTACCAATACATCTATTACTCTTACTAGATTATCTTCAGCTATCATATCTTCAAATGATAGTGGCGTCATATTATTTGGTTTCTATTTTTTCCTTTTATATATCTTTGCATGTTTTTCGTCCTTTTTTATTTCAATCATATCATATAGTGGCTATTTTCTAATGGTTTCATCATATTTTATTAGTATTTATTTTGTTTGTTTTTACTCAGTCTGACGGTACTTTTTTGCTCACTTCAACCTAAAACAGCTTAAAATCAATGCTTGTTCTATAATAAAAATTTAAAAACCTTTAGAGAATAAATCAAAGCGATTTTTTGTGAAGCAATTAGTAGCAAAGAAGCTTTATAGCCTTAAAATGAGTGAATTTCAAGGCATAAAAAAATCTCATGGATAGAGCGTACTTGTGTACGTAATTGACCTGAAAATTTTACAACAATTGCCCAAAAAGTCACTAGGGCATCATAAGATGAGTGAAATACAAGGCACCCAAATGTTTTAGAACTATGCGCGTACTTCCGTACGTGAAAGAACTAAAAATAATAAGGAAACTCCTACTCACTAACATTCCTAGGAGTAAGTGACTCACACCAAATCTAGTTCAATGAGCTGCAAAAAAGTAATTAGACGTTGGATGATGAGTGAAATGCAAGGCACCATTAAAATTTTGAGAATGAGCGTACTTCTGTACGTGATTAATTATTAGAATTTTTAACAATACCTTTCTTAGAAGCAAATAACACTATTAACCAAAAAACTACTAGACGCTTTAGAATAAGTAAAATGCAAGGCACCAAAATATTTTAGTGAATGAGCGTACTTGTGTACGTGAATGA
>NZ_LOHE01000085.1 GCF_001559865.1 Abyssisolibacter fermentans | reverse complement strand
GCAGTAAGCGATTCACTCCAAATCAAGAATTTGGGTTCTCTGCTTAAATGAAACTCCTACTCACTTTGTTCCTAGCAGTAAGCGATTCACTCCAAATCAAGAATTTGGGTTCTCTGCTTAAATGAAACTCCTACTCACTTTGTTCCTAGCAGTAAGCGATTCACTCCAAATCAAGAATTTGGGTTCTCTGCTTAAATGAACCCCCTACTCACTTCGTTCTTAGGAGTAAGCGATTCACACCAAATCATAGCTTTTGGTTCTCTGCTTAAACAAAAACTTAGGTTAAAGTAAGTAACCTAAGTTTTCATTGCTTATTTCTTTTTATTTATAAAACTAAACGAATCCTCAACAGAATATGTACTACCTGCTCTAGGAATAGCATTTGACCTATAATACTCAGCATCATTAAACTCTACTTCAGTAGGTTTTTTAACACTAGTAATTACACTATTCTTTTTCATTCTCATACATTGTATTCCTCTAGTTGTTCTTGTTGTTTTTTCATTTATTATTGATGTATTTATTAGCAATACTCTTGTATCTGAACTTCCTTCATCTCTAAAGAATATTATATCTTTATCTTTTGTTATATAGAATACCCTTATCAATTTAGCATCATCTGAATATGCTTTTACTAATTTCTTTCTATTAGTCTTTGTTTCATAGCTTTTTAATGGAACTTTAGCTACTTTACCATTTTGATAAGTAAATATCATATGTCCTTTAAACTCTTTAGTAGCCACAACCCGAATAATATGTTCATCTTCTTCTAAATCAATTAAATTAGGAATATATTGTCCTAGACTACTAGCCTTATGATCTACAATATCATATGCATATAATTTATAAACATTATGTTTATTAGTAAAAAATAAAATTTCAGAGTGATTTTCAGCATCTATTTCTTGAACTATATAATCTTCTTCTTTAAGTTTATGCTCACTATTACCTCTAAGTGAAGCTAATGATATTTTTTTAATATATTGATGCTTTGTTACAAAAAGCTTTAGTTCATAATTTTCAGCCATAATGACTGATTCTGATTTAACTTCTTCAACATAAGAAATTATCTCTGTTTTTCTATCTACTCCATATTGTTTTTTAACATTTTTTATTTGAGATGCTATAATTTGCTTTATTCTACTTTCATCGCCAAGTGTTTCATTTAAGTCATCTATCTCATTTTTTAAAGCTGTTATTTCGCTAATTTTATTTAATATATAATCTTTGTTTAAATTCCTAAGTCTTATATTAGCTACATATTCAGCCTGTATTTTATCTATCTCAAATTCACTTATCAAGTTTGGTATAACCATCTCATCATTCTTAGTCTTTCTAACTATATCTATTGCTTTATCAATATCTAACAACACTTTTTGTAAACCATTAAGCAGATGTAATCTCTCTGATTTTTTGTTTATGTCAAATCTAAGTTGATTTTTAATACAGCCTATTCTGAAGCTTATCCATTCTCTTAAAATTTCCTTAATACCTAGGACTTTTGGTGTGTTTCCAATTAGTATATTAAAATTGCATGAAAATGAATCTTCTAAAGGAGTCATGCTAAGAAGTTTCTTCATTAACAATTCAGAATCAGTTCCTCTTTTTAAGTCAATAGCTATTTTTAAACCCTTTAAGTCCGTTTCATCTCGTATGTCTGAAATACCACTAAGCTTTCCTGCTTTAATTAAATCTATTATTTTATCAATGATTTGTTCAGTTGTTGTTGTATAAGGGATTTCAGTTATTTCTATACAATTGTCTTCTTTAACAAAATGATAGTTACTTCTTAATTTAAAGCTTCCCTGCCCAGTATTATAAATTTTTCTCATTTGCTTTTCATCAAATAAAAGCTTTCCTCCACTAGAAAAATCAGGTGCTTTTAAATATTTTAAAATGTCTATATCCTCATTTTTTAGAAATTGTATAGTTGCTTCACATACCTCTTTTAAGTTGAAACTACAAATATTGCTTGCCATTCCAACAGCTATACCTTTGTTATTACTTACTAAAATATTCGGAAACGTTGTAGACAGTAATACAGGTTCTTTTAATTTTCCATCATAATTATCTACAAACTCCACTGTATTTTTATCTATATCCTTAAATATTTCATTGCATATTGAATCTAATTTACACTCTGTATATCTGGAAGCTGCATATTTCATATCTCTTGAATAATGCTTTCCAAAGTTTCCTTTGGAATCTATAAATGGATGTAATAATGCATTATATCCTTTTGATAATCTAACCAAAGTTGCATAAATAGCTTGATCTCCATGAGGATTAAGCTTCATAGTCTGTCCAACTACATTTGCTGACTTTGTTCTTGATCCTGTTATCAATTTCATTGTGTACATCGTATATAACAGTTTTCTGTGAGCTGGTTTAAATCCATCTATTTGAGGAATTGCTCTTGATACAATTACACTCATTGCATAAGGCATATAATTTTCTTCTAATACATTTGTTATGTTTTTATTTATTAAACTCATAAAACACCTCTTCTAGCTTATATCTAGCATATCTAAATACAAATGTCCCTTGTCGACAATAATTTTTTTTCTGTCTATTATATTATCTCCTAGTAAAGTAAGAAACATCTCCTGTGTGCTTTCTAAATCCTCTGGTACTACTTTTATCAGTCTTCTAGTTTCAGGACACATTGTAGTTTTCCACATCATATCTGGGTCATTTTCTCCTAATCCCTTTGAACGCTGTAAAGTATATGACCCTTTAAGCTTTGATACAATTTTTTGCTTCTCTTTTTCGTTGTAAGCAAAGTATGTTTTCTTTTTAGTACTAATTTCAAATAATGGCGACTCTGCAATAAATACCTTGCCTTCTTGTATTAAAGTCGGTACTAATGCATAGAGCATCGTCAATATCAATGTCCTAATCTGAAATCCATCAACATCAGCATCTGTACAAATTATTATTTTATCCCACCTAAGATTATCTATATTGAATGTATTTAATTCTTTATTATGCTTTGATTTTATTTCGACTCCACAACCTAAAACTTTTAGCAAATCTATTATTATTTCACTTTTAAATACTTTATCATAATCAGCTTTTAAACAATTTAGTATTTTACCTCTTACTGGCATCAATGCTTGAAAGTCTGAATCTCTTGCTAGTTTACAAGAACCTAATGCTGAATCACCCTCAACTATATATAATTCTCTTTTGTGTAGATCCTTACTTCTACAATTGACAAATTTCTTTACTCTATTGGTAACTCCAATACTTCCACTTAGTTTTTTCCTTATACTTTTTCTAGTTATTTCAGCTTTTTCTCTACTTCTTTTATTAGCTAGTATTTGGTTCATGACCTTCTCAGTGTCTTCTTTATTTTCAATAAAATATATCTCTAGCTTTTCTTTTATAAAATCAGTCATATACTCTTGTATAAATTTATTAGTTATAGCCTTCTTTGTTTGATTCTCATAGCTGGTAACAGTTGAAAATGAATTTGATACTAAGAGCAAGCTATCTTGTATATCAACAAAGCTTATCTTTTTTTCACTTTTATTGTATTTACCAGTTTTCTTTAAATAATTATTTATTTCATATAAAAATGCATTTTTGACTGCTTTATCAGGTGATCCGCCATACTCTAAAAAGCTTGAATTATGATAATACTCGGTTCTATTTGTTTCATTATTAAAACAAAATGCAAGCTGTATTTTCACTTTGTATTCAGGCTTGTCTTCTCTATCCTTACCCTTTCCTTCAGCCTCAGAATAAAATATATCAGTAATGTTATTATCTTCTCCTAGTTCTTTAACATAATCAACTATTCCATTTTCGTAAATATAATCAAACCATTCATCTGTTTCCTCATCATATAATAAAAATTTCAATCCTGCATTTACAACTGCTTGTTTTTTTAAAATATCTTTATAAAATTCTAGTGGAATATTTATATCTGTGAAAACTTTAATATCTGGTTTCCATTTTATTATTGTGCCTGTGTTTACATAATTACATTCTTCTTTTTTAAGTCCACCTTTGTTTCTTCCTTCTTCAAAATACAAACTATATTTATTATCATCTCTATAAACTGTTACTTCCATGTATTGCGAGCTATATTGTGTAGCACATGCACCTAACCCGTTTAAGCCTAAACTATATTCGTATATATCTCCAGAATTGTTATTATATTTGCCTCCAGCATAAAGCTCACAAAAAATAAGTTCCCAGTTATATCTCTTTTCTTTAGGGTTATACTCTACAGGCATACCCCTTCCAAAATCTTGTACTGTTATTGCATTATCTTTGTGTCTTATTATTTTAATTGAATTTCCATAGCCTTCTCTAGCTTCATCTATTGAATTAGATAGTATTTCAAAAAACGAATGCTGACATCCTTCTAGGCCATCTGATCCAAAAATAACTGAGGGTCTTTTTCTAACTCTATCTGCACCTTTAAGAGATGAAATGCTTGTATTTCCATATTCATTCTTATTTCTATTTGACAAAGTCAACACCTCTTACATTTTCTTTTTTAGCATAGCTACTTACGCTTATTTATTATAGCACATATGTTCGTGCTTTTAAAATTATTTTTCTCTTCTATCAGGTCTTGGTCCAAAGTATTGATAGTAATTAACCTCTATTCTACCATTAAATAGCTTTCTTTTTCTATCCGCTTTTGCTCCATATTCTGATTCAAAAGCTTTTTCGGAAGTTATTACATATTTTGACCAAGTTTTGAGATCACCAAAAATGTTACCCATTTTTCGATACAATTTTCTTATTTCTTGTTTCTCTCCAAGTCTTTGCCCATATGGTGGATTACAAATAATTATCCCGTATTTTTCTTTAATATTTATAGGTCTTAAACTAATAGCTTTAAAATTAATACAGTCATCTACTCCTGCTTCTATACTGTTTTCCTTTGCAAGATTTATGGCATCTTTATCTATGTCTGATGCATAAATTTTTAATTCTACATCATTGTCAATAGCTCTATAAGCCTCTACTCTTGCTTTTTTATATATTTCTTCTCCTACCCTTGGCCAATTTTCAGAAACAAATTTTCTATTTAAACCAGGAGCAATATTTTTGCCTATTAAAGCTGCTTCTATAGGTATGGTTCCTGAACCACAAAACGGATCTAATAAAACTCTATTCTTATCCCAATAGCTTAATTGTATCATAGCTGCTGCAAGTGTTTCTTTTATAGGAGCTTCTACAGCATCTTGTCTATATCCTCTTTTATGTAGTCCAACTCCACTTGTATCTATTGTAAGTGTAGCTATATCATTTAATAACGACACCTGCACTGTAAACTTAGCCCCTGTCTCTTTAAACCAATCAGTATTATACTTTATTTTTAATCTTTCTACAATTGCTTTTTTTACTATCGCTTGACAATCTGATATACTAAATAATTTTGATTTCACAGATTTTCCATTTACAGTAAACTCTCCATCCTCTGTTATCCATTCTTCCCAAGGTAATGACTTAGTTCCTTGAAATAGTTCTTCAAAGGATTCTGCTCTAAATTCTCCTATTTTTAATAAAACTCTATCAGCTGTCCTTAGCCAAAGATTAGAGTTAGCTATACCTTCTTCATTACAAGTGTATGTTACTTTTCCATTTTCTACTTTTAAATTTTCATAACCTAAATTTAATAACTCTCTCTTTACAACCGCTTCTAACCCAAAAGTAGAAGTTGCTATCAATTCTATATTACTCATTTTTTCTCCCCTATTCTAGAATACTTTGCATACACACATAGACCATTTTATCACAAAAGCATTAAGTTATATATATTATCAGCTTTTTAAGGTTATATTATAATAAATATTGTTATATATCAATGAGTAAATATTATTATATTCTTTTATTTTGTTATAATAGTGTAAAATACTAGAATGATTTTACAATTCAAATCAGCTTAGATTTTATAATTTTTTCTAGTTTTATAGTAATGATAATATTGTTTAAAAACATGTGCACCAATGTTCCTTAGAAAAAAACTGCATGTTTCCTAGCAATTATATTTGGTTATTAATTAATAATACAATTTTATGTTTTTGTAATTGATGGAAATTTTATTATATCACAAATTAATTATCAAAACACCCTTGACAAAAATGATTTATTTTAATACTATATTATATAAATTAATATAGCAGAAGATTATGAAGGAATTAATTAGCTAATTATGTCTATAATAAGAGAGCTGACTGGTGGGTGAAAAGTCTGCGTTGCATAAATTAGTGAAATACATTTCTGGAATCTCAATGGAAACATTGCGCAGTCCATGCGATAAATGGTTTGAGATAGTCATGGTTATTATTCTTGACTATAAATTAAGGTGGTACCACGGGTCAACTCGTCCTTAGACGAGATAGACCCTTTTTTTTATGGAATGAATGAAAATGGCTGAATTACTTCGTTATTGAAATTTTCACGACTAATCGCGTACCCTAGTACGCTCATATCCGTGTAATTTTCAATGCCTTGTACTTCTTCCATTTTGATTCATTCCAATGGAATGTTGAAAATAGTGCAATTGCTGTGTTAAGCAGATAAAGTTGTGAATTACAACATGTCTATTATATAGGATAAATATGAATGAAATTTTATTTAGAAGATAGAAATATAACTAAATGACTTACTTTTACACTATAGTTATCTTAATCAATTTGACATAAAAACTTGCAAAGCAAAATTGAGGAGGTCTTACAAATGGTTAATAAAACCGCATTATTATATAAATAAAATCTGGTTTTGCAAAATACACTAGTTGAACATGACAAACCTATAGGTTTTACAAATAACAAAACATAGAAATATCTATTTCATATATGAATTCACAATAAAATTTGAATAATGTATTAAAAATAAGGAGGTTTTAAAAATGAAAAAGAATGTATACGACATCTTGCTTGAAAGAGGTTTCATTGAGCAAGCTACTCATGAAAAAGAAATCAGAGAAATTTTAGAAAATGAGTCTGTTAAATTTTATATAGGTTTTGACCCAACTGCTGACAGTCTTCATGTTGGCCACTTTATTCAAGTAATGGTTATGATGCATATGCAAAAAGCAGGACATGTGCCTATCGCTCTATTTGGTGGTGGAACTGCTATGGTTGGTGATCCTACCGGTAAAACAGACATGAGAAAAATGATGACAAGTGAAACTATTGATAACAATGCTATAGCTATGAAAGAGCAAATAAATAAATATGTCACTTTAGATGGCGAAAAAGGTATTGCTGTTAATAATGCTGATTGGTTAAGAAATCTAAATTACATTGAATTTTTAAGAGATGTTGGAAAGCATTTCTCTGTAAATAGGATGCTTACAGCAGAATGTTTTAAAAGTAGAATGGAAAAAGGTCTTTCTTTCCTAGAATTCAACTATATGATAATGCAATCTTACGATTTCTTAGAATTAAGCAGACGTTATAACTGTAAGCTCGAATTAGGTGGTAATGATCAGTGGTCAAATATTATAGGTGGTGTGGAACTAATAAGAAGAGTTGATTCAAAACCCGCTTATGGTTTAACTTTTAAACTTCTTACTACAAGTGAAGGCAAAAAAATGGGTAAAACTGAAGCTGGTGCCGTATGGATTGACAAATCTAAAACTTCACCATATGATTTATACCAATACCTTAGAAATGTTGCTGACGCTGATGTTAGAAATTGCTTATGTCTTTTAACATTTTTACCAATGGAGAAAGTTGAACGTTTAAGTGCTTTAGAAGGTTCTGAAATAAACAAAGCTAAAGAAATCTTGGCATTTGAATTTACAAAAATCGTCCATGGCGAAGAGGAAGCTATAAAAGCTCAAGAAGCAGCAAAAGCACTATTCTCAGCAGGTAACAAATCTGATAATATGCCTACAACTGAAATGGATAAATCCAGTTTTAAAGAAGGTATTGGACTTCTCTCACTTTTAACGCAGTTGAATTTAACAGCTTCAAATGGAGAAGCAAGGAGACTAATTAAACAGGGTGGTATCAGTATTCAAGATAAAAAAATTACTGACCCTCAAATGACAGTTACTTTAGAATTATTTGAAAATGATTCATTGATTATTAAAAAAGGTAAGAAAACTTATCATCAAGTAAAAATATCATAATATTAAATATAAAGAAAAGGGGCTGTTTCATATACATTTATGATACACCCCTTTATTTCTATCACAACCTGCTTATTTTATATCTTCCCACTTAATGTATTTATTTAATATACCGACAAACTTTTCTAAATACAATCCATCTTCTTTATCAAATCTACTAAGTATTGGACTATCTATATCTAAAACCCCTATTAGTTTATTTCCTGATATTATCGGAATAACAATTTCTGATTTAGATTCACTGTCACATGCTATATGTCCAGGAAACTCCTGCACATTTTCAACTATTTGAATTTTTCTATTTAATGCTGCTGTTCCACAAACACCTTTACCCATCTGTATATGAGTACAAGCTGGTTTGCCTTGAAATGGTCCAAGCACTAATTCATTATTTTTTAATAAATAGAAGCCAACCCAATTTATATCGTCTAACATATACCCTAATAAAGCAGTTGCATTAGAAAGATTTGCAAGCCAATCTTTTTCTTCACAAATAAGACCAGTTAGTTTCATATTTATAAAATTATAAAAAATCTTTTTATCTTTAAATGTAGGTTTTTCAGCTTTAAACATATCATCACCTCTAACTTTTTATTTATTAATGCATATTATATCATAAACAAAATACCTTTATTATTCATAAACTATTGTTGACAAAACAAATATATATAATTATCCTATATATATATCCTTTTCAGCTTTCACTAAAAATACACATATTAACAATCAAGAACCTGCACTCAAACTTCTTCTATTCATATCGTATTAAATGAATAATAAAATTTGAGATTTAAATTTGCTCAAATAAATTGTAACAAGTAAATAAAATAATTTTTTTGGTATATTTATATAAATATGCTTACATAATATTAAGAAGTCCTTATACAAAAGGACCTACAGTGAGGTGTATTAATGAACAGAACAGAACTTTTAGAAAAAGAAAATGTCGTCAAACTTCTATTAAAATTTTCAGCCCCAGCAATTGTCGGTATGCTTGTAAATGCTCTTTATAACGTAATTGACAGATATTTTGTAGGAAACAATGTAGGAAGTGACGCAATTGCCGGAATAACGATATGTTTTCCTATTATGATTATATTAATGGCTTTTGGTATGTTAGTAGGCTTTGGGGGTACTGCTTTAGTTTCTATAAAACTTGGAGAGCAAAAGAAACAAGAGGCAGAAAAAATATTAGGAAATGCCTTTGTATTACTAATTGCAATATCAGGCTGTGTTTCAGTTATAAGTTTATTTTTTGTAGACGAACTTTTAACTATTTTTGGTGCAAGTGCAGATATTTTACCTTTTGCAAAAGAGTACATAACTATCATTTTATGCGGTGCAGTTTTTCAATCTATAGGATTTGGTTTAAATAATTTTATCAGAGGCGAAGGTAATCCAAAAATAGCTGCAAGCACTATGCTTATTGGTGCAATAACAAATATAATATTGGACTATTTATTTATTAAGCATTTAAATTTAGGTATAAAAGGTGCTGCTTTAGCCACAATAATCGGTCAATTAGTTTCAGCTATATGGGTCTTAAGATATTTCTTATCCGGTAAAAGTTTATTAAGATTTCATGTCAGCAATATGAAACTTGAATTATCAACAGTAAAGAAGATATTTGCTCTTGGATCTGCTCCATTTGCTATGCAAGTTGCTTCAAGTGCTATTAATGCATTATTTAATCACAGTCTGTATACATATGGTGGTGATACAGCAATATCTGCAATGGGTCTCATAAACAGTATCGCTATGTTTATTTTAATGCCTATTTTTGGTATTAATCAAGGTGCTCAACCTATTATTGGTTATAATTATGGTGCTAAGCAATATCATAGAGTCAAAAAAACTTATTCATTTGCATGTATAATGGCTACTTCTATTGTTTTAGTAGGTTTTATTATAACAAGATTATATCCGAAGCAGCTTTTTATGTTATTTAATAAAGATGATGAATTGTTAATAGAACTGGGAACAGAGGGAATAAAAATATTTTTAATAATGCTCCCAATAATAGGTTTCCAAATAATTAGCTCTAACTATTTTCAAGCTATCGGAAAACCTAAACAAGCAATGCTGTTAAGTTTAACAAGACAAGTATTAATTTTAATTCCTGCAATATTGATTTTACCTAACATATGGGGTCTCAAAGGAGTATGGATTTCAGGACCTATATCAGATTTTTTATCTTCTTTTATAACGGCAATATTTATTGTAAGAGAAATGAAAACACTATCAAAAAAAGCTGCCCTGTAATATTTTAGGGCAGCTTTTTTATGAGTATTTTCAAAATAAATAAAATTTTTAATCAAGTTCTTAGAAATATTGAATTTTAAGCATCAATTTATTACTTAATCCATGGTTATTCGTATAATTTTGAATAATATGCTGTAGGTTTCTGAACTAGAAGCTTTCAGTGAATTCTCGGCATACTGGATTGGTATGCCGAGAATTTAATGGACATCTTCTAATCATGAGCAGAGAACTAAAATCTATGATTTTATGTGAATCGCTTACTCATTCTTGGAATAAGTTTCTGATTTGTCGCTTACTCATTCTTGGAATGAGTTTCTGGTTTGCCGCTTATTCATTCGAAAAATGAGGTTCATTTATAAAAGGTATTTAATTTTCTATGAATAATCTGGGGTAATATATTTTTTTATTATTGTAATACTCTGAGAGACATGTACAATAAGAAGCTTACCCTAACTATTTTAACAAATTTTAATCTCATATTAAAAAAATAGCACTATCCTATTATATAAAAACCAATCTAATAGCACCCGTTTTTATTGTTCCCTATAATAGTTCATCTCCCTCGCTCCAATCAATAGGGCATAATCCGCCTGTTTTTAAAGCTTTTAGCACTCTTATTGTTTCATCAACACTTCTACCAACATTCAAATCGTGTATTACAGAATATTTAATATATTTATCTGGAGATATTATAAACAACCCTCTTAAAGCTATTCCCAATTCCTCATCTAAAACTCCATAATTTCTTGATGTCTCTTTTGTAATATCAGATGCAAGTGGAAAATTAAGCTTTCCTAAGTCTCCATTTATCCAAGCTTTATGTGAATGTTCACTATCTACACTTACTGCCAACACTTCTGCATCTAATTCTTTAAATTCATTGTATCGTTTACTGAATCCAGTAATTTCTGTTGGTCAAATAAAAGTAAAATCTAGAGGATAAAAAAACATTACTAACCATTTACCATTATAATTGTTTAATGATACTTCACCAAAATCACTTCCATCACCTAAAGCTGTTCTTAAAGTAAACTCTGGTGCTTTATTTCCAACTAATATATCCAATTTTAAACCTCCAAAATTATATTATTAGTTCCTGATTATTTTATTCTGCTTCTGCAATTATCTGTATAGAATTAATAAAAATCAGGACAATATTATATTATCCAATTAGGAACTTTATAATCATGAAAAGTATTTAATGAAAAGTATTTAATCCAAATTATTTACTATCTATTAAATTTAAAATTCTTACAGTTATAAATAAAAATTAGAAAAAAATTTTTTCATGAAATAAGTATCAATATTTATACAAAATGGGATGACTCAAAGTGTTTTTAGTCATCCCATTTGGATTACATCAAATTATATGAACGAGTTATATTAATTATAGTTAAATACTATAATTAATTTTTTTTTGAATTTCAATAGTATAACCATTTGGATCCAGCATATGAAAATAGTATTTGTCATTACAATACTTCGGTTTTTCTTTAATACATATACCCTCTCCTTTAAATTTTGTATATAGAGAATCAACATATGGAGTTATGAGTGTTATAATAGGATTTATTTTCTGATATGGATTTATTTCACATGTAAAACCTATTTTACCACCACCTGGTATGTTATATATCTTACATTCATTCTCTTCATATGAAGCAAATCCTAAACTCTTAGAATAAAATTTATGTGTTAAATCCATATTTTCTGTCCCAAGGAATATTATAAAACCATCCCATAAATAATCCACTAACTTTCCCCCTTTCTACTAAATATAATTCTATATATACACATAATTTCCTCTTTTATTATATTTCTGCATATTTCTTTACTATCATTTGTCTTATATTTATATATTGTTTTTTCATACATATTATTACACATAATTTATAATCATTTCACTTGTATGAGTAAGTATTCACTCCAATATAAATTTGTTTCTCTGCTTAATAAAACCCCCTAGTCAGGGGGTTTTTATATTATGCTTTTTCTATTCTTATATCTGTTGTATGCCCATTAAGTTCTTGCTTAACCATATTTTCTTCTTGAACTTGTTTTATTTCAAGTGCTAAAGTTTCCTTCATGATATATTTACTATATTCTTGTACTGCTTTTGATACAGCTTCATCTCCATTATAATAAATCTTAATGTTATCCATCATTTCATATTGATTATTTTTTCTCATCTGTTGAACCTTAGATATAAACTCTCTTGCAAAACCTTCATTTAATAACTCTTCAGTAAGTGTAGTATCTAAAATAACAAATAGATTATTTTCCGTAGTAACTGTAAAACCTTCTTTTGAAGTTATATTAATAAGAACTTTATCTTTATCAAATTCAAACTCTTCACCGCTCAAGTCTACTTTTACAGTTTCACCACTCTCTAAAGCTGCTACTGCTTTTGCAGAGTCAAGCTTAGCTAACACTTTGCCAAATTCTTTTATCTTAGCCCCTAATACAGGTCCAAGAACTCTAAAATTTGGTTTTAAACTAAAGTTCATGTATTTACTTAAATCTTTTTCAAATACAACTTCTTTTACATTTAGTTCTTCCATTATTAATGGTACTAAATCTGATATTAATTCTTCGTATTTACCATCAATAAGTACTTGTTGTATTGGTTGACGAACTTTAATTTTAACAGATTCTCTTGATGCTCTACCAAGTTTAACTAAATCTCTTACTAAATCCATTCTTTCTTCTATATGATTATCTATTAAACTATCATCTACTACAGGATAATCACTTAAATGTACTGACTCTTCACCTGTTAATTTTCTATACATTTCTTCTGAAATATATGGTGCAAATGGTGCAACAAGCTGTGCAACTCCTACTAATAATTCATATGTTGTATTGTAAACAGCTTTCTTATCATCTGATAATTCAGTATCCCAGAATCTTCTTCTTGAACGTCTGATGTACCAATTTGATACATCTTCATTAACAAATTCTTGAATTTTTCTAACAGCTTTAGTTAAATCATATGCATTAAGGTCATTCTCAACATTTTTTAATAAATTGTTGTACTTAGACAAAACCCACTTATCTAATTCTGGTCTATCTTTTGTTTCTATATAGAAGCTTGTTGGATCTACATTATCTGTATTTGCATAAAGTACAAAGAAATTATATACATTTTTAATTGTTCCAAAGAACTTACTTAATACTTCTTTAAGCCCATCTTCATCAAATTTAGTAGGTGTCCATGCAGGAGATACATAAAGAAGGTACCATCTTAATGCATCTGCACCATATTGATCAAATAATTCAAATGGATCTACCGTATTACCTTTTGATTTGGACATTTTCTTTCCGTTTTTATCTAATATCAAGTCATTAACAAGTACTCTCTTATATGGAGATTTTCCTGTTAAAAACGTAGAAATTGCTAGCAATGAATAGAACCATCCTCTTGTTTGGTCAATACCTTCACAAATAAAATCTGCTGGGAATAGCTTATCAAAGATATCTTTGTTTTCAAATGGATAGTGCTGTTGTGCAAATGGCATTGATCCACTATCAAACCAACAATCTATTACATCTTTAACTCTTGTCATTGTTTTTCCACATTTCTCACACTTGATATGAATATTATCAACATGTGGTCTGTGTAGTTCAACATTTTCATCTATATCTTCTATAGCTCTTTCTGCTAATTCTTTTCTTGAACCTACGCTAGTAGTATGACCACATTCACAACGCCAAATATTAAGTGGTGTTCCCCAATATCTACTTCTTGAAATAGCCCAGTCATTTAAATTTTCTAACCAGTTTCCAAATCTTTTTTCTCCTACATAATCTGGATACCACTCTACAGAATTATTATTTTCAATTAACTTATCTTTTAGTTTAGTCATCTCTATATACCAGCTAGGTTTAGCATAATATAATAAAGGTGTTTTACATCTCCAGCAGTGTGGATAATTATGAGCTATTTTTTGTTTTTTAAATAATTTTCCTTCTTCATGTAACCATTTTATAATATCTAAATCAGCATCCATTACAAACTGACCTTTCCAAGGTGTTTCTACATATTTACCTGTTTCATCTACAGGTTGTAATACTGGCAATTTATATCTTTTTCCTGTATTATAGTCATCTTCACCAAATGCCGGAGCAGTGTGTACTATACCAGTTCCATCTTCAGTTGTAACATAATCAGCTGTTGTAACAAAGAAAGCTTTCTTGTCAGTTTTAACAAAAGGCATTAATTGCTCATATTCCATATATTCTAAGTCTTTACCTTTATATTCAGCTAATACTTCATAGTCATCTCCAACAACTTTATTACATAAATTTTTCTCTACATAATATACATTGTCTTCAACTTTAACCTTTAAATAAGTCTCATTAGGATTTACTGTTAAAGCAACATTTGCTGCTAAAGTCCAAGGTGTTGTTGTCCATACTAAAAAGTATTCGTCTTTATCTTTAACTTTGAATTTTACTATTACAGTATTTGTTTTAATCTCTTCATAACCTTGTGCTACCTCATGAGATGCGAGTCCAGTACCACATCTTGGGCAGTAAGGTAATATCTTATGACCTTCGTAAATATACCCTTCTTCAAAAAATTTGTTTAGAATCCACCATACAGATTCTATATAATTGTTGTCTAAAGTTATATATGGATTATCTAAATCAACTTCATAAGCCATACGCTTTGTCATTTGTCTCCATAAACCTTCATATTTAAATACTGATTCTCTACATTTTTCATTAAACTGAGCTATACCATAGTTTTCAATGTCTTGCTTATCTTTTAACTTTAACTGTTTTTCTACTTCAATTTCAACAGGTAATCCATGTGTATCCCATCCTGCTTTTCTTTTAACTTGATAGCCCTTCATTGTCTTATATCTACAAACTGAGTCCTTTAGTGTCCTAGCTATAACATGATGTATTCCTGGTTTACCGTTAGCTGTTGGAGGACCTTCATAGAAAATAAAAGAATCTTTTCCTTCTCTATTATCAATACTCTTTTGAAGAATGTTTATGTCATCCCAATATGATGAAATTCCCTTTTCAGTATCTTTGACAGACAGATTTGATAATTGCTTGAATTTATCCATTTTATTCATCCTTTCTTTTATTATAACAACGGAAGCAATTACGTAGTAATTGCAACACACCGTTTCAACGAGGCGCAAGATTTCACACCGCCTGTTAAATCTAATCAGTACCCACCACTTATAGAGATTGGTGGGACATCTTGTGCCTTGTTATAATTCTTTAATTCGCTTAAAAATAATATCTACATATAAGTCTTTATACTAAACAATATATATACTTCCCTGAAGTCTATATTAAAACCTATATTTCTCTAATTTTCATGTGATTGAATTATCTAGTTATTTGAAAATTATAGGTATTTTCTTTTATGGAATCTATAAGAGGATTATATTTTATTATTTATAATTTCCTATAAATTCAAAAAGCCCCTAAGTCAAAAGACTTAGGGACGATTATATCTCGCGTTACCACCCAAATTATAAGGACAGAAAAACACCCTTATCACTCAATACATTTTAACGTATCTCTACGTAAGACTTTACTATTATTTCAAATCTTAAGCTCATAGGCGATCTTCGTAAAGAGTATCATAATAATCTCTCACCTCAATGATTATTTCTCTGTATACTACCTCTCCTTAGTACTGTCCTATTCATTGCTATTAATTATATTTACTTAGAATATAGTATATCAGAAGTTTAATGTTTGTCAAGTATATATATTAATATTCGATAAATAATATAACTAAAGTAAATATTTTTAACATCCATCAATATAAATATTATTGATTATTTTTAGTATTTTATGTATCGAATAATAAATTTACCCTATAATCATAAATAATTAATTTTAGTTAACATATTAACTATTTACATGTACACTATTTATATGTATAATGTATAAAGGTTGATTTAATAGTATGGAGGTGCAATATGAGTAAATTAAAGAATATATTTGATAACTATACTTGGATAGGTGAAGTTGCCAATAAGGTAATTGTTGAAATTAAAAAAACAACCGAGATTCTCGAAGAAATGCATAATGTTTTTTTTAGCGAATTTAATATATCCAGTACCAAATTTAATCTTATGGTTATTTTGTACAATGCCCCTGTCGAGGGTTTACCTCTATCTGAAATAGGTGATCAAATGTTGGTTACCAAAGCTAATATAACTGGTCTTGTTGACAGATTAGAAAAACAGGGATATGTAGAGAGAATTAGACATAGCAGTGACAGAAGAAAAATAATGGCATCCATAACCGAAAATGGAAGAAGTTTCACTGAAGATGTAATCAAAAAATATAAAATCTGGTCAAAGGATGTATTAACTATTCTGGATGATGATGATAAAATTTTGCTGCTGAAATTATTCAAAAAGTTTCAGACAGGTTTAATTAATAAGAAAATAAGCATAGAAAGGAGTAATATACATGAATTTTAAAAAAGTAATATCACCCATACTAATTTCACTACTAATGTTTAATGTAGCCTTTGCATCTAATGACGCTGCATTAAAGACTACTGTAGAAACCATTGAAAAAACTCCTGTAGTAGAGAAAAATTTATCTATCACTATAGAAGAAGCTGTTAATATTGGACTTGAAAACAGCATAGACTTAAAAATGGTGAAAAACGAAATTGATATGAGTGCTCTTAAGCAGGATCGAGCTGATAGGATAAGTAAAAAGCTTGAGGATGGAGATGACAAGATTAAAAAAGGTAGTAGTGAGATAAATAAAAATCAAAAGTTGCTAAATGCTAAAAAGCAAGAATTAGCTTACGCAGAAGCATTAATAAATGCTGAAAATGAAGAGGATAAAAAAATAATTACTGAAGATGGTAAAGTAATTCCATTAAAAAATTATGGAGAAAATGCTTCTTATGTAGAAACAGAATATAGAAAAAAACTTGAAAATAAAAAAGATGAGCTAATAGCAAATGAAGCAATACTTGACAGTGCCAAAGCTTCTCTAGATTCAGGAAAAACAACATTATCTGATTCTCTAAAAGAAGCAGGATTATCAATATCAGAAAACCTAAACCTAGGAGATTTAGACTCATATAATGTTGATGCTACTTCTAATTTAATGACTACTATGGCAGATGTAGCTTATGATGTAACAAGTGCTTCTTTTGATATATACAAGAATCAAATTGCAATGCTTATACAAAAGAACTATTATGATGTACTAAAAGCTCAAAAAATAGTTGAAATGAAAGAAAAAGCAATGGAAAGAGCTAAAAAACAGTTTCAGTTTGCTAAGGACAGCTATGAAGTAGGTATGAAAGCAAAGGATGACATGCTACTTGGAGATGTTTATTACAAAAGCACTCAATTAGAATTAACAAAAGCAAAAGGCGACCTTGAAAACGCCCTAGTTGAACTTAAGAAAAATATGAATATTCCACTAGAAACAAAACTTGTATTAACTGATGTCTTGATAGATGAAAAAGAAATACCTGATTTAGAAGAAGGATTAAAAAGTGGACTTGCTAACAGACTTGAGTTAAAGAAAACTCTAGGACAAATGACAATATATGATTTGAATTTTGAAAAAGCAAAGGGTAAATATCCTGACATCACTTATCAATACAAAGAAGCTAATTTACTTAAAGAAAAATCACACTTAGAGTACGCTAAGGCATATAGTATGGTCGAATCATCTATAAATCAGTCTTATGAAACTCTAATGACTGTTGGAAACATGATGGATACAGCTAAAGCTATGGTAGAAAAAGCAAAAGAAAGTGTTGAAATAGCAGAATACAAGTACAAAGAAGGATTTAGTACTGAAAATAGTCTTCTTAAAAAACTTGACCTTGAATCAGCTGCCGGTACTATAGTAGAAGTACTAGCTGCCGAGGAAAATCTATCTAATGTTGAAGAAAAAGTTGTAGAAATAATGTATAACTATAACTTAGCAAAAGTTAAATATTACAATGATACTGGAAAATTCATTTATTAAAAATACACTATAAAATTTAGAATGAATGGAAGGAGTATATTTATGAAAAAATATAAAATATATACAGCTATAATTATGTGTTCTTTGATGCTTGTTATGACAGGTTGTAGTGCTAGTTTAACTACAGAAAATGGAAGTATGAAAGTTTTTAATGAAGAAGAAGGATTAGTAGCACAGGGAGTTATCGAAGCAAAAGAAGTAAGTATAAACAGTAAAATACCTGGTAGAGTTAAAAAGCTTCTAATAGAAGAAGGTATGGACATAAAAGCAGATAGTCCATTAGTTGAAATATCAAGTGATGAGTTGATGGCTAAAAAAGAACAAGCTCTTGCTCTTGTAAAAGCAGCTGAAGCAGCACATGAAGCAGCAAAAGGACAAACTGTAGCAGCCAAATCTCTATTAACAAAAGCTCAAAATGGTGCTAGAGATCAAGAAATAGCTCAAGCTCAAGCAGCTTATGATCTTATGTCCTCTACATATTCAAGAGTTGAAAAACTATACGAAAAAGGTGCAGTTTCTCAGCAGAAAAAAGAAGAAGTAGCTACACAATTAGAAATAGCTAAACAAACCCTAAGTATGGCAAAAGAAGGAGCACGAAGTGAAGATATCAGCAGTGCTGAAGCATTAGTTACTCAAGCATTATCAATGGAACAGGCTGCTCAAGGTAAGCTTGAACAAGCAAATGGAGGTCTTCAAGAAGTAGAGGCCTACTTAAATGATACTAATATTAAAGCTCCTATTAACGGTGTTGTAACTGAAATAAATGCAGATGAAGGTGAATTAGTTTCTACTGGTATGTCAATAGCTACAGTAACTGATTTACAAAATACATGGGTTGAAGTTAAAGTAAAAGAAACTGATTTACAAAAAATATCATTAGGACAAGAAGTAAATATAAAAATTCCTAGTTATTCAAATGATGTTTTCAAAGGCAGTGTTGTTAGAATCAATCAAAAACCTGATTTTGCAACAAAAAGAGCTACCAATGACAATGGAAGCTTTGATATTATTTCATTTGGAGTAAAAATAAAAATAGATAATAATGAGAAAACATTAAGACCAGGAATGACGGCCTTTGTTCAGTTTATTAAATAACTGGTGGTGTAGGAAATGATAAATAGTTTATTAAAAACGATAAAAAGAGAATTTAACATCATGGCAAGAGGAAAGATGATATTTATTGTTATATTTATCATTCCTCTGCTCACAAACTTGTTACTTGGCTATCAGTTCAGTAAAGATATAATAAATAAAGTACCAATGGCAGTCTATGATGGTGATAATTCATCTTTAAGTAGAATGATAATAGAGCAGTTTAGTGAAAATGAAATGTTTGACATTGAGTACTACTTAGAAGATTCAAATGATATGAAAAAGTTAATAGATGATAGTAAGATTAGAGTAGGTATGATTATACCTAAGGACTTCAGTAAAGATGTAATGGGTGCAGAATCTCCAAGTATACTAATGGTTTATGATGGAAGTCATATGCCAATAGCAGCTGCTACAAAAAAGAGCGCTTCTGAAATATTACTATCTTTAAAAACTGGTGTTTTCATGAAACTTATAAAAGCAAAACTTGATCTTCCAGCTGACGTGGCTGAGAAAATAGCTTTATCTATTAAATTCAGTAGCAGAACACTTTATAATCCTGCAGGAAGCTATAAAAATTTCTTGAATATAGGACTCGGCACCGCCATAGTACAATCAGCTATTGCAATCATGACAGCATCTGCAATAAGAAGATCCGAAATCGAAAAGAAAAAAAGAAAAAAATTAGGATATATATTAGGGAAGGTCTTATTCTATGGAATTTTAGGCTGTCTTTCACTTATATTAAATATATACGTGCAGTACAAGTTATTTAAAGTACCATTACGGGGCAAATTCTTTGATGCAACAATACTTAGTTTAGTTCTTGCATTTGCTGTGTCCGCGTTTGGATTAATGATTTCAAGCTGGATCAAAGATCATATGCTTTCAACTTTAATAAATGCGGTTATATTTATACCAAACACAATAATGATTGGTTATACATGGCCTGTTTTATCTATGCCTAGACCATATCAAGTAGCAGCTAATTTTTATCCCTTTTATCATTTTGCAGACAATCTAAGAGATTTATGTTTAAAAGGACTATCGATTACTAAAATGAATGGAGATATAATGTGGTTTGTAAAATTCACATTAATAGCATTAGTTATTGCATTATTAGGTGTTTTAATAATAAAAGCACCAGAACATAGCGAAAAGATTTCTCCAAGTGAGGAGGGAACAGAAAATGTCATTTCTTAAGATGATATTTAAAGATTTAAAAATAGCACTATTTGAAAAAGATATAATGTTATTACTTGTAATTGCACCAATATTTTTAACTCTTCTTTTTGGAGGAGTATATATGAACAGTTATATCGAAGATATTCCAGTTGCTATACTGGATGAGGATAATACAAGCTTAAGTAGAATGATCGTTCAACAGTTTAATGATGATGATAAATTCAATGTAACATATCATGTAGATTCTAGAGATGAACTCAAAGAATTGATTGATTCAAGAAAAATTCATATGGGTGTCTATGTACCCCCCAATTTTTCTAAAGACGTGATGACGTTAAAGTCTTCAGAAGTAATGATTCTCGTTGATGGATCAAATATGGTTATTGGAAATAATGCTTATGCACAAGCTGTCAGCATCATACAAACTATTTCAGCTGGAACTCAGATAAAATTAATTGAAGCTAAGGGAATAGTACCTAATCAATCATATAATGTAGCAATGCCCTTTCAATTTGCAGACAGAATGTTATATGATCCAAAGATGACTTATATGAACTATCTGATTATCGGATTTATAGGTGTATTCCTACAACAAATAATGATGTCAAGTGTCGGAATAAGTATCGTAAGAAACGGAGAAGATATAGCCAGTAAAAAAACTTTTATCAAACTATTATCAAAGATAATTGCATTATCTATCTATGCACTATCTTCAATATCTCTATCTATTTATTTAGCTAATAGAGTGTTTAACGCACCAATACATGGGAGTATGATGGTTGCAATATTGATGTCCTTAGTTTTTATATTTGCAATAAGCTGTCCAGCTATAATATTAGCATCTATAATAAAAGATAGATTGAAGTTTGCACAAATTTCTTTTATGCTGTCATTGCCAACTTTTGCGTGCAGTGGTTACTTATGGACAATTGACCAATTGCCTGAGCCTATGGTAATAGTGTCTAAAATTTTGTGGCCGCTTATATACTATGTAAGATCTTTTGATGAAGTCATTATAAAAGGATTGAGCTTTGAAATTGTAAAAGGTAATATAATTCAAATGCTTATATACATCTTGGTATGGATGCCTATAGCTATATTTATATTGAAAAAAAGATATAAATCAAAAGAGACTGTAAGCAAAGCTGTATAACAATAAGTGGCTTACGCCATGTTAATATTAGTTACTCATATATTTTCTAATCGCATCTACCCTAATCAAACAGTAACCACCTGCTTTAGTAACTGTTTCAACCAATAAATTCACTAGGGCTCAATCTGAGGTTTCTTTGTAGGTGACTTTTAAGAAGCAATTTTTTCAGCTTTTATTAAATGAAAAAAATTGCTTCTTTACAGGAACCAGCAAAGATTCTCAGATTCGTGCCCTTTCCATTTGGTAATGAACCACCATCATCTAATGACTTCATACTCACAGAGCCTTACCCTAAAGAAATCAAACCAATAAATTCTTTAGAAGCTACATGACATTTTTTGACCACGACATTGATGCCTATATTTTTTCATCTTTATATTATCAGAAAAATGTAGGCATCTCCGAGTAAAAAAAATGTCTTGTATGGCTTCACACAAAAACATTGAACCAGATTTACCTCAAAGGTTGACCCTAGCTATTAACAATTATTTTGAACTAATATTACAAAAGTAGAACTCTCCTAGTATATAAAAAGCACCTCTTATTCAGTTATTTCATCTAAATAAGAGGTGCTACTTAAAAGCTGTTCAAGGTACTATCTGATTACCTTGAACAGCTTTTCTTATGTTTACATCTCTAAAATTTTATTTACTACCTCTTCCAAATTTGATCCATTTATATCAGCTTGTTTACTCCTCTTCCCAATTTTAGCTGTTTTACATCCTGCCCTTTTACCAGCAGTTATGTCCGTTTCCATATCTCCTATCATCCAACTTTGATTCATATCAATAGAATACTTATCACGTAATTCTAGTAACATTCCAGGCTCTGGTTTCCTATATTTAGATTTTCTATGATAATCAGGACAATACATTATATCTTTGATTGTGCAATATGGCTTTAATTGTCTAACCATTTCAGCATGTACTTCTTTTAAATCAGAATGTGTCATAAAACCTAGCTCAATTCCTCCTTGATTAGTAACTACAAAAATATCATACCCATTTTCATTGGCTCTTTGGAGTCCATTTTTTACATTATCATATATTATTAAATCTTGAGGTTTATTAACTGGTCTTTTATTATCATTTATAACCCCATCTCTATCTAAAAACAACGCTCTTGTCATTTTTACACCTCTTAATCATTTATAGTTTGTACGTCTGCACCAAGCTTATAAATTATATCTTTTCTCTCAACAATTACTTGAATCTTGTTATAAAGCTCTTTATCATTTTTTATAAAAGTAAGAAGTTCTTTATTTGGATTTATAGCAATAGGATTCCCTACCATTTTAAGCATTGATATGTCACCTGTAGTATCTCCATATGAATAACTATTATGCAAATCTATGTTATATTGCTTAACAAAAGTATCTAGCATTTTTTGTTTGTTTTCCGAATCCCACATTTTCACTATTTCTCCCGTGAAATTATAGTTCTCATCAACAATATATTTACTACCTCTACATTCTGTAACGCCATATTTTTTCCCCATCTTATCAACTAAAAAATCAGGACTCCCTGAGATAAAAAACACTTTGTCTCCCCTATTTTTATGCCACTGTATTCTAGTTCTGGCATATCTGTATACTTTGTCCCCATTTACTTTTATTACTTGGCTCGCTATGAAATCAATATGTTCTTTGTTTACACCTTTTAATGCATCTACATAAACTGCTGCAAGTTCCTCAAGATATTCTTCAAAGTCTCCATATCTGCTTTCCCATTTTGAATAAGTATTTTTTACATGGTCATACCATCTTGATGGATCTATTACTTCGTATTTTATCAATTTTTTAAAGTGTTGTATCATCAATGAATTTCTATATAATGTTCCGTCAATATCAAAAAAAGCTGCAACATAAGACATTGAATTCCTCCTAACATTACTAAATAAATCTTTTTTTATTATATGTATTTTACTTATATATCGTTAATATACACCATATTGTTTAGACTAATATGAATCTAAATACATTTTCACAAAACCTTCTTTAGCTTCAACGCAGATACAATATTTTGAATAGTCAATCTCAAAATTAGCTACTGCTGAAAATAAATCTATTTTTTTTAACATGTGAATTGTACATATATTTAAATTCTTTGACTTATTAAATCTAACTATAATGTTTTTAATATCGACAAATTGTATTCTGCTACCCAAGCCTTCAATAATATCATTAAAAATAAGATTAACAACTCTATCTCCTATAGCTACAATTATGTCAACGTCATCATTTTCTTCTCTCAATATTCTAATATCAAAGTCACTCATCATTTTAAAATTGCTAATTTCAAATTTTTTCATCATATCACTTCTATCAATGGTTTATTTTTTCTTTTAATAGTTCTTTATATTTATGGTCACTCTTTAAAATATGATGCTCAATCCAATCTGCAATAAACATTATTATATCCATAGATATAGTAACCTGTGCCTCATCAACACTGTCGGTTGTTATTCCTTTTATTTTATTAATAAACTTATTATGCTCTTCTTTATGTCCTAGAAATTCATCATAATTATATTTTTGCATCAAAGCCTCTTCATATCCAAAATGATAAATAGTATACTCCTCTAATTCTTTTAGAATACTTATTATCTCATCATAATGATCTATATCACTTTTGCCTGAAACTATATAAAATAGTTCTTCTCCTATTGATAAAAGTTTTTTATGCTGATTATCAATATCCTTTATTTGTACACTATATTCTTCCTTCCATTCAAACATTTATATCACCCCTATTTTAGTTTATTATTATATCACTTAATAACAATAGAAAAAAGCCATTTCAGATTAATAATTACTTTTATAAATCTGTTAGTGGAATTATTTCAATATCGAAAACTTTAATATATATTACTTAGAATTATTATTTTTGAATATTTTATGTCATTGTGTTTCATTTTTACATCTAATTGCTAGACATTTAAAAAATCAATTAAAAATCTCTTTATTTTTATTGACATAATTGTAATTAAATGGTGTAAATGATATATTAAAAATGAATAAGTCTATACACGTTTATATGTATTTTATTTAATATCAAATAATAAACATCTAAATAATAGAAAACATATATACACTAATATCTAGGAGGTAATAATATGAAAAAGATATTCACTATAAGTATTGCAATTATGATGTGTATTCTTGGAATATCATGTTCCAATGAAATACCCGTTCAACAAGCAGATACAATAAAGCCTGTAAAAACAATAACATTGAAAAATGAGACAAAACCAGTTTTACTAAATTATATTGGTACTGTTAATTATAATGAAATAAAAAAATTAGGTTTTAAAAGTCCCGGCAAAATTGAAAAAGTTTATATTACTAAAGGTGAAAAAATTTCTAAAGGTTCTCTATTAGCAAAACTTGATACTAAGGATTTAAGGTTTTCATACGAAGCATCTAAAGCTCAATTAGATGCTTCAAAGTCACAATATACTAAGGCTCTAGACGCTTATAACTTTGCTAATGATACATATGAGAGAATTAAAAACATGTATGAAAAAAATGCAATTTCAAAACAAAAATATGAAGAAGCCAAGCTACAACTTGATATAAGACAATCAGAATTAAACCAAGCAAATGAACTAAAAAATCAAGCAAAAGTTGATTTTGACTATAAAGAAAGTTTACTACAGGATGCAACCTTAAAGGCTGATTCAAATGGCTATATTGTTGATACTCTTTTTAAAGAAGGTGAAATGGTAAGTGCAGGTTATCCTGTTGTTGTAGTTAGAAATGATAATAAAATAGTCAACGTTGGGCTGACACAAGAAGATATCGTAAAAACTAAACTTGGTGATACAGCGCAAATAAAAGCTAATAATACAGTAGTCGAAGGAACAATAACTAATATTAGTGAACTTCCTGATACTGATACTAGAACTTATAATGTTGAACTAGCATTAAATGAAAATAATTTTAAAATTGGATTCATAGTTAATGTAGACATACAAATTGGTGAAGAAAATGGTATTTGGATACCTATTAAAAGCATAAAATCAAATAGTCAAGACTATGTATATGTTGTCAATAATGATATTGCAAATGAAAAAATAATACAAATTGAATCTATTCATGAAACCTCCGCTAAGGTTACAGGTCTTAACGATAATGATAAACTTGTAATTCAAGGTATTAGTATGTTAGTTAATGGAGATAAAGTTAGAATTGAAGACTAGAGGTATAAGGATATGAACAGATTAAATTTATTTTAAAGGAGTATAAGATATGAAAAAGAAAATTTGTTCAATATTAGCAGTAGTTTTATTCTTTACATCTCTCCTTTTATCATACGCTGAAGGAGAAACTATAGTGGCAAAAAACTATGATAATTATACACTTGATGAGTGTATAAACGTTGCAATGGAAAATAACTTAACTATAAAACAAATAAGGCAAGAACTAAAAATAAGTGAATTTAACAAAAAACGAACTAACAAAAACACTAAAAAGATTTTGGATAATGATGATACCTTGAGTGATAAGTGGAACAGCTACTATAAAGGTAAAAAGGAAGCTGAAGGAATAAAAAAGAATCTGGATGGTCTTAATCAAGCTTTGCAAAGCTCAGATGATCCTACTAAAACATTAGAAGATATAAAAAATACTATTGACGAAGATACCTATAGACTACTTAAAAGTAAAGGTAACGATAAAACTGCTATAAACCAAGCCATTGAAGGAATGAAAAAAGAAATAGACAATCAAAGCCAACAAGCATTAGATCGATTACAAGCTGGAAAGCAAGAACTTGATGATGCAAACAAAGAAGCCAACAGCGTTCTATCAATGAACCTAGGAATAACCACGAATGTAAAACTAGGCATCAAATCAACTACTGAGTTAATGGATGTCATTGCAGATATTACCTATGACATAACTAAAGCAGGATATGAAATCAGTAAAAAACAAATAGCAATGCTTGTTGAAAAAAACTATTATGAAGTTTTAAAAATGAAAAAAATAGCTAACGTAAAACAAAAATCCTTAGATAGAGCAAACGGTCAATTTGAAATTATAAAAAATGCTTATGATGAAGGTTTAAGGGCTAAAGATGATTTATTACTAGCAAAATCACAAGTAGAACTTATGAAAGCAGATTTAGAAAAAGCTATATCGGATGAAAAAAATGCTAAAATTGATTTAAAAAACACCTTAAATATCCCATTAGATGCCAACATAACTATAGCCGAAGTAAATTTGTCCGCTGAAAATATACCTTCTTTAGAAGATGGAATTAAGCAGGGATTAGAAAAAAGACTTGAAATTCAACAGGCAATGGGACAATATATAATTGACAGCCTGAATCATGAATTAACTGCTAGAACATATCCTGATATAACAAATCAATACAAAGAAGCTTTATATAAAAAAGAATATTCAAATATAAACCTTGAAATTCAGAAAAAAGAGGTAGAAGCTGATATAAGAAAGTCTTATGAAACAATGGTAGCGACAGGCAAAATGTATGAACATGTGAGAAATAGCGTTGAGCAAATGCAGGCAAATCTACAAATAGCAACTTATAGATATAATGAAGGTATAGGCTATGGTAGTTCAAGCCTTAAATCAATAAATTCCGAGGAATTAGGAGGCACTATAATGGAAGTCCTATCAGCCAGCGAGAAATTAGCTGAAGTTGAAGAAAAAGTTGTTGAAATAGAACATGCTAAAAATCTCAGCATAACTAAATACCTTAATTCCATTGGACAATATTAGTAAAAATAGATTAAATATAACTCAAAACCTCTTGCAAATATATCATAATCCTTGCAAGGGGTTTTTATTTTAAAAGGAATAAAAGATATTCTGATTAATTTCTTGACGTTATATTTCTTTTAATATATACTTTGAGAGAACGATTTCTTAATTAGTAATTCTTACAATTTCATAGGTATTATTGGTGTAAAAATAAAATTATATAATTTTATTATTTACTTAATAGGGAAGTTTGGTTTAATTCCAACACGGTCCCGCCACTGTAATGGATAGTGTCTTGTTGCAACCACTGTACTAAAATGTATGGGAAGGTATAAGATACGTTGATTCCTAAGTCAGGAGACCTGCCAATAATAAGGGCACTAATTATTACTCACGAGGATGAGCAAGTGTTAAATTTCAGTAGAATAGTTTTTCAACTTTGTTTTAGTCACCCCTTTTCTAAATGAAAGGTTTATAGTTGTGAGTAAACTAGCCATTTTTGTGCTAGTTTTTTGTGTTCTGTATATTTCCAGTAGATCTAATAGTAGATGTTCAAAAAATAATAAGTGATGGTGAAAAAGATGGAGAAAAAAGTTTATAAATTTTTATTAATTAATTTAGGAATAACAATAATGGCAGTAGGACTATACTATTTCTTGATACCTGCAAATTTAGCTGTTGGTGGAATAACAGGACTTGCAATGGTTATAAATCATTTATTTCCATATATTCATATTGACATTATTATGTTTATCTCAAATATTATACTATTCACACTTGCGTTTTTAATTATTGGTAAAGATTTTGGTGGTTACACTATTTATTGTAGTTTTTTACTAACGGGTATGATATCATTTTTAGGAAAAATATCACCTCTTACAAAACCACTTGTAGATGATATCTTACTGAATCTAATTTTTGGTATATTAATTCAAGGCATTGGAATGGGGATTGTGTTTTTTCAAAATGCATCTACTGGTGGTACAGATATTGTTGCAAAGATTATAAATAAATTTACAAATATTGAAATTGGCAAGGCGTTGTTACTATCTGATTTCTTAATAACTCTTTCAGCAGGCTTAGTTTTTGGTATAAAATTAGGATTATACGCTTTATTAGGCATTATAACTAATGCTCTATTAATAGATAAGTTTATTGCCCAATTAAAAGCAAAAATAAATGTTGTTGTTGTAAGTAATGAAAATAGTAAAATAAATGACTTTATTATTAATGAACTTGAAAGAGGTACTACTCTTTATAAAGCGGTTGGAGGCTTTTCAAACAATAATAAAAACATCATTAATGTTGTATTAAATAGAAGAGAATACATACAATTGAAAAATTATATAAAATCAGTTGATCAACATGCTTTTGTATCTGTACATTATGTTCATGAAGTTTTAGGTGAAGGCTTTGATTTAGCGTTAAAAAATCTATAATATAAAAAATGGGCGTCTCAAAATAATCTTAGACATCCATTTTTTTATCTGCTTCACTCAAACATTTTTTCAATATATTTAGTATCAAAATCTTTATCTAATCTATAAGTTTTACTATATCGTTTTTTATTAAGTTCTTCATTAAATATGATTTGAATATACATATCACCAAGTATTTCAACTGAAATTTCAAGTTGATTGCTTTTAGAGAAAAAAATCATATATGTTTTACCACTGTACTTTAAGTAATCTTTATACCATACTCTTTTATATTTGCGAGTAAACAGAAAATTATATAACTCATCTATCTTAGCTTTATCGTTTATAGTTATTGCACTATTACAAAACGCACCATTTTTATCTAATACCATTTGATTTATTACTATTCTATCAAATTTAATATCAGACGCTTTATCAGTCATTCTCTGAGGTATTTGATAATAAGCTATTGTCATTACGATTATTAAAAATACAATTAGAAATATTTTTTTCATTGTTTCCATTCTATTATACCAAAATATACGTATTACACCCCTTTTTCATATTTTTCTATTCCTTGTTCATTATAACATTAAATCGTTGTCTAATTTTGTAATTTTTAAGAATGGATTCTATTATATTTTGTACCATATGTATTACTATCATATTTTAAGCTATTCAATGATAAATATATTTTATTTATTAATAATTGGTTATAATAATTGAATTTGTAATTATTAACTATAGTAAATATTTTATTTTGATATAAAACAAACCTTCCTGAAAACTTATTATAATTAATCAAGAAGGTTGGTTTAGAAAAGTTTCTTATTTGCTAAATTTAAAATAATAATTTTTATAAATTACAAAATAATATCTATTAAATATTAAAATAATCAGCTGTAAGCTTTAATATCTCCTCTGCAGCTAGTATACCCTTTACAGTCGTATAATTCATGCACTTCATTTTGTTGTCTGCTATATCACATATGCCCCCATGCTTTGGTACTATAAAATAATTACATACCTTCGCCATATCTAAATCCAAAGAAGAATCCCCTGATGCAGCTATATCACTTATATTTTCTCTTTGGGCTATAAATTTAACTGCATCGCCTTTATTAACATATCTAGGAATAAAATATAACTTTCTGCCATGCCTTGTAGTAATCCAATTTTGTGTTTCCAGCCATTTAGAGTAAGCTTGTAATTCTTTCTCTGGTATATTATCTTCCTCTATTATGCAGTAAAAAAACATATCATCTGCTATTCTAAGCTTTTTTACCCAAACATCCGATTTAATCCTTTCAAATTCTTTTATAGCATCATTTATATTAATACAGTTATCAGTTATTTTTCTAAATATAGTTTTACGCCATATTTCACTAATTTTATTATTTTCTAATATAATGCCACCATTTGCTACTACAGAATATTTTAAATCTAGTTCTTGTACTATTTTTATACGCCTAAACTGTTCTAATGTCCTTGTAGTAACCGGTACAAACAGTAGTCTATCCTTTATTGATTTTAATAAATCTATGGACTTTTGCGTCATGTATGATATAGGGTAACCTTCAAATTTTTCTACTATACGTACATCAGATGTGTTTAAAATTTCTTCGTTAATTAATTTTTTACTATATATAAGAGTCCTATCCAAATCACTAGCATAAAGCATTTTATTCTCTCCTTAGACTTTTTATTAACCCACAGCATTCATAAGCTAATAAATCATATTTTTCTACAGGTACATTTCTCTCTTTTGCAAGTTGTATTATATGCTCTAGACTAGCTGATTCTTCTTTGATAAGTATTTTCCACGGTACTCTTCTCAATAAAACTCTGGTAGTTTCTCCTACTCCAGGTTTAATAAAATTTATGTTTTGTATATCAAATTCACTTTGAAGTCTTTGAACATCCTTTAATCCAATCCATGTAGTTTTTAGATTGTATTCATTACTTTCGATTTCTTTTATCCCACATGCAACTTTATCATCTATATACTTAAATTGTTCAGCAATTGTATCTATGAATAAATTTGAAACATCTTCATCTATCAATTCTTCATAAAATTTCGCTCCATGAAAATCATCTTCACCTATTAAATCCTTCCTGTGAACTGTTCTACTTACTAAACCAGATACTGTTGAATTCAAACAAGCACTTGGAATCAAAAAATCTTCTCTTGTACCATAAATAGTAGTACAATGTGCTGGGTCAGCTATTACAGCAAGCCTATCATCTATATTAGTTAAATATTTTTCATTGAAATTTTTACATGCTTTCGATAGTTCGTTTGTAATAGCTCCCTTGCCAGTCCATCCATCTATAAACTGGATTTGTCTATTCGGATGCTTTCTAAGTATATATTTGATAGAATTTTCATCAATACCCTTACCTCTGATGATTGAAATGCTATAATGAGGTATATCTATATCATATTTATATTTCAAATATCTTTTCAACAAAATACCAGCCGGTGAACCTGCTCTTGCTAAGGAAACAAATACTAAATCTTCTCCTCTAAGTGCTAGTATTCTCTCAGCTACTACTCCAACAGCAACAGCTATTTTATTTCTATTTTGCTTTAATCCTTTGTAGAATATATCCATGTATTTTTCTGAAGGCTTATATTCTATAGGAAGCATTTCAGAATAATGAATACCTGATTGTATAGCTTGTTCTCTCTGTTCATTATTTTGCTCTTTAATCAGTTCACCTATATCCTTTAAGAGAAATATAACATCATCTTTACTATAACTACTTTTTATAAACATATTTGCTGAATTATCATGCTTGTTTTCTATCAACCAAATCACCTCTTTTACTTGTAGCATGTGTAACTATATAAACCTTTTTGACTCCTGTTCCTTTTATAGCTTCTATAAAAGATTCCAAACTTCCATCTAAACCTTCCCTTTCAAGAAAAACAAATATATCATCATAATAGTTTTTAGGGATATTATAAACGAAATTTTGTACACTGTTATCATTCGGACTTTTAAATGTATATTTGTTTTGAACTCCATATTTTTGAGTTTTACTAGCATAAATAGGACTTCTTGTAGTAGAATGATATTTTATTCCAACTCCCATATAGGTTGCTATTTTCATAGGTATATACATAAATTCCTCTGTACCTAAGCAAAGTGTTTTAGAACCTGTTCTCATATTTTTTAGTTTTTCACCACAAATATTAGCTAAATTTTCGAGCTTTTCATTGTCAATATTATCTATACCAAATCGCCCTGTATGCTTTAAATAACAACATGTATTTATATTATTGTTACTATCAATAGATTGGCTATTAACAATATCGGTAAATATGTTATCTAAGTATATATACTCTAGCGAAAAATCTTTTGTTTTCGATTTATCAATATTTTTTTCTTCTTCATTAAAGTACTCTGAATTCACGTTATTATAAGCTATTTCACCAGATATTAAAGAAACAGTATCTATTTTTATTCCTAATTCTTCTTCTTTTTGTTTAAATAACTCTTTGTCTTTTTTACTTCTCCAATCTAGTATAGAAACTATACAATATCTTTTTCTAGGATATTTTTTTTGTATGGATTCTATAATATTTATAGTAGTTTTACCTGTCGTAATCTCATCATCTACAAAAACTATAGGTGCATCAGATTTAAGAATAGAAGTTTTTAATGGAAATAACCTATGACTTGTTGCATGAGAATGTTCTTCTTCAAATGAAATTGAATCATTAGGTGTCATTACAATGTCTCTAGTTGTGTGCAAATAAAATGCATTGTTTTCAAAACTGTCAAAAAAACTATGACCTAAGGCTGTAGCGGTTTCAGCAAAACCAATTATTAATGTTTCTTCTGGTAAGTCGAGTCGCTTTTTGTTGATTTGTAAGTATTTTTCTTGAGAATATCTACCACCATTTATAATGTCGCATATTTCATTAGTCAGCTCAAACTTCTGTCCATAAATATTTTCTATATATTTTATACTCAATAATCTACCTGTTAATAAGGCTATTTTAGGATCAATTGGTACATGCTTTCCTAACACTTTACTAACAAATAGGAATTTTCTTTTTAAATTTTTCCTAGCTGCCATGCAGAACAAATTATCTAATTCAATATCATACGGATTTTTATTAACATTTATTTTTATATTATAATTATCATTAATATTATATTGGTAGAAAGACTGCTTCACAAACACTTTCTCCTTTCGTTAATTAATAAACTTATCTATATCCTATACACTATAGTATAATAAGTCCAAATATTTCATTTCTTTGTTGAATACTCCATAAATTTCAGCACGACTAAGAACTTTTCGTGCCCAATTGATATGTGGTTTAATTTCGTTCATTTTATTACTATATTCACTTTTAAATACACCTATATCACCATTTTGGTTTTTCATAATACCTAACGCATCTGTATATTCTTCATGTGTTACTACATACATAGATTGTACTGGAACAATATGACTAGGATGAATTATAGTTTTTCCACACAAACCATTTGCTTTATCAAGTTCAATCTCTCTCAATAACCCATCTAAATATTGATTTAACAGTTGAGCTCTCATCTCAGTTCCCATTTTTTCTCCGAATTTTTTAGTAAATGGTGTACTTCTTAGTAGTGGTTTTAACAATCTATCTCCGCTAGAAAAATACTCCCATACAGGTGCTGAAACCACAAAGTTTCTATCTACTCTACATAATACGTTCACTATATCACCAATACAATCACGAATAACCTGTATGTCATATATACTTGCACTATAACTTCTTCTTATACCAAAAAGGCTGCAAAAATCCGTTGCTCCTATCCTCACATTCAAAACTAATTCATTATATTTATCAAAAATCTGAGCCAATTTATATAACTCAGCTTTTCTACTCTCGCTATATATTATTTCTTTACTTTCTAATATTGGCATACCATATATAATATTATCTGTTTCTTTATTTATTCTTTCTAATTCTTTAAAATATTCCTCGCCTTTATCATATGAGAATTTAGGAAAAACAAAACCAGTAATTAAATTCAGCTTATCTGAAAGTGCACTTGCTAATCTGCTCATCTGCTCTGCATTCCTTATTCTAATAAATAATAAAGGAATGTCATCATAGCTTATTTGATTATCTTCAATTAAACAATTAAGTTTCTCCATATTTTGTATTAAATTTTGTTCTGCAGCTTTAACTTGATTATCCCCTATTGCATCTTCTAAACATAATACTATAGTCATAAGTCCTTTTTTCATATTTTTTAAAATATCTTCTATGATGTGTTCTCTAGTTGCAGGCATGTATAAAGTAGAACCTAATGCATAAGCTAATTTCTCCTTTGAATCATTCCTGCTAAAACGCTCAGGTTCTTTATAAAAAATAGACCTAATTTGGTCTTGTTTCAAGTAACTAAAATATTTCAATTAATAACCCTCCTAAATAAGTACTTTCAATATTGTAACCCGTACTATAACATTCCTAACCGCAGGTAATATTAAATTTGTTTACTAAAATTAAACACAGCTGTTTTCAGAACAAAATCTACTATTTAAATCTTATGTTAACTTTACCTAAAACTATATTCAATCCAGATTATTTTAAAAAATTATGAGTAGTGACCCAAATTGATTTGAATAGCACACTTGAAGCTCCGTTTTATGTGAGTCACTTACCTAATGAATAAAGAAAAAATTTGAAGAAACTTAATATGAGATTCAAAATTATAAAGTATCTTATTCAACGTTATATAATAATTAAGGCTATAAAATATAATTTTTCACAGCTTAAAATTGTATAATTTCCTTTATGTTATTAAAAGTCTTTTTTTTATAAAAAATACTCTTTCAGTCATTCAACAAACAAAGGAGATGAATTAATCATCTCCTAATAGTTCATGGTACATGTTTTATTTATACCTTCTAGCCATATCTCCTAAAGAAGTATCTTTAGAACCTTGACCTACAGCCATAAATTTCCATTCACTTCCATGCCTATATAATTCTCCTACTGTTAATGCTGTCATATTAGAGTACTGATCAGTAAGATTAAATCTAATTAATTCTTTATTATTATCAAGATTTACAATTCTTATAAATGCATTTTGTATTAAACCAAAATGCTGTCTTCTTTTAATACAATCATATATGTTAACAACAAATACAAGCTTTTGCATATTTTGTGGTACCATACTTAAATTTACCATAATCTGCTCGTCATCACCATCTCCATCACCAGTCAAATTGTCTCCCATATGACTAATACTACCATCAGCAGATTTTAGATTTCCAAAATATACAACATGCTTATTGTTTTCTAATTTATCATTCGCATTAAGCATAAAAACTGAAGCATCACAATCAATATCAGGTTGTGAGTTAAATAAACTCTTTAATAATCCACCGCCAGAATTTGATTGTACAGGATCCCAGCCTAATCCAACCATTATTCTTGATAATGAAGCATCTTCTTTGGTCAAGCTTATCCTTTGACCTTTTGTTAAATTAATAGCCATTTTTTTATCCTCCTATTATATATCACATTAAACACTTAAGCCATAGTTTCCACAAAGGGCTGCTAAACCACCTTGGAATCCGCTTCCTACAGCTGAGAATTTCCATTCTCCACCATGTCTATATAATTCACAGAAAACTAAAGCAGTTTCTACTGAAAAATCCTCTGTTAAATCATATCTTATTAATTCTGCTCCAGTTTCTTCATTTACTACTCTTACAAATGCATTAGAAACCTGACCAAAATTTTGGCTTCTTGTTACAGCATCATGTATAGTAACTGTTATAGCTATTTTATCAATTTCTTGTGGTACTACAGAGAAATCAATAATAATTTGCTCATCATCACCTTCTCCTTCACCAGTTCTGTTATCTCCTGTATGAACAATACAACCGCTTGAATGAGTAAGATTGTTGTAAAAAATAAAATCTAAATCATTATTTACTTTTCCATTTGATCCAACTAAAAATGCAGATGCATCTAAATCGAATTCGTATCCTCCATCATAATGATTAGTATCCCAGCCTAAACCTATGACAACTTTCTTCAATCCTGGATTTGATTTTGTTAAATCTATTTTTTGACCTTTTGATAAATTAATAGACATTATTTAACCCTCCTTATTACTTTTACTTATATATTAACAAATTATCATTAAAGATGTAATATTTTTTAACTCTTTAATGTAAACTATACTTCCTCACTAAGTTTATTTATTTTTTCTTTTTATTTCTTACTAAATTAAAACCACCAAAACCACCAATAAGTGCTATATAAAACCCGAAGTCATATAGCCATCCTCTATTATAAACTTCATATATTCTTATATTTTTATCAAACAATCCAAACACTAATGAAATTGGTGCAATCCATCCATGCCAAATTCCACTAAAGAATCCTGCTTCATCAGATGGATCACATGCTCCGTCTCCTGGCATGCATCCTGAAAGAAATATTGATGTAATAATTACTAAAATAATTAATAACATTACTTTTTTATTCATCAATTCTCCCCTTTTCATATTAAATCTAATATTCACATGATTTTGAATAAATGCGATGTAGTATTTAAATCTTTAGGGATGTTTCAAAATGTTCTCCATTTTGAAACGTCCCTTATTCATCTTTTATCCAATATTAATACCAAAATTACCACATAAAGCTCCTAAGCCACCTTCAAAACCACTTCCAACAGCTGAGAATTTCCACTCTGCTCCATGTCTGTATAGTTCTCCAACCACAACAGCGGTTTCTATACTGTAATCTTCACTTAAATCATATCTTAACAATTCTTCGTTAGTTTCTTCGTTAAATATTCTTATATAAGCATTTGATACTTGACCAAAGTTTTGACCTCTTGCTTGAGCATCATGAATTGTAACAGTGAAATCAATTTTATTTACCTCTTGAGGTACAGAAGCTAAATTTATTTTAATCTGCTCATCATCGCCTTCACCTTCACCTGTTCTATTGTCTCCTAAATGAGATACTGAACCAGAAGGGTGATTTAAATTATTATAGAATACGAAATCTACTTCACCTGATACTTTACCGTTTTCACCCAAAAGGAATGCAGCTGTATCTAAATCGAAATCATTGCCTCCATCATATTTATTTACATCCCATCCTAAACCTGCAATAACCTTTGTTAACCCCGGATTTGTTTTTGTTAAATCTACCTTTTGTCCTTTTTTTAAGCTTACAGCCATTTTTATCATCCTTTCTATTTTAATATTTTTTTAATTTGCTTATTATTTATTTATTCTTTATTATTAAATATTATTTATTTAATTTTAATTACATAATATATTCTTACGCTTTTGCTCTCATTGCATTTCTAATAGCTTTTCTAATTAAATCTACAGGAATAATTATAAGTGCAAGAGCGGTTATTATAAGCCATTCTCTTAAAGTTAATCCTGCTGTTCTCAATATGTCTCCACCTATATATGCCATAATAATTTGAACAACTACAATTACACCTACTACCTTTAAGAACCCTTTATTATCCCTAATATGTTCAAATAAGTTTAATTCAACTGTTCTAGCATTAAACATGTTAAATACATTTAGGAATATGAAGAATGAAAAGAAACCTGTCAAGAAATAAATATCTTCTTTTCCAGTTGGACCAATTCTAAATATATTTCTAAAAACATCAAGTTTAAGGAATAAAACACTTAGAGTTGCTACTAGTCCACCATTAATAAGTATTGAACTCCACATATCCTTGTTTATGATAGCTTCTTTTCTTGACTTTGGCTTTTCTTTCATATACTTCTTAAGTGCAGCCTCGCCTCCAAATGACAATGCAGCAAGTGTATCCATTACTAAGTTAACCCATAACATCTGAGTCATAGAAAGTGGTAAATCCACACCTATAAATGGTCCTATAAAAGCTATTAATATAGCCCCTACGTTTACAGTTAATTGATAAACAATAAACTTTCTTATTGAATTATATATAGTTCTACCATATAGAACTGTTTTAGCTATTGAGTTAAAGTTGTCATCTAATATAACTATATCTCCTGCTTCTTTAGCAACCTCAGTTCCTGAACCCATTGCAAAACCAACATCTGCTTTTTTAAGTGCAGGTGAGTCATTTACACCATCACCTGTCATACCTACAACTAAATCTAAATCCTGTGCTAATTTAACAAGTCTACTCTTGTCAGTAGGTAATGCTCTTGCTATAACTCTTATATTAGGTATCATTTTCTTTAATTTTTCATCTGATAATTCTTTTAACTCATTAGATGTAAGAACAATGTCTGTATCATTTTTAATAAGTCCTGCCTCTTTTGCTATTGCAACTGCTGTTTCTTTTCTGTCACCAGTAATCATAACTACCTGGATACCTGCATCCATTGCTTCACCAATTGCCTGTACTGATTCTTCTCTCAAGTCATCTCTAATACCTACTATACCTACAAATGTAAGTTCATTGAATATATCTTCTCCAATTGGTTTATCTGATGTAGCTATTGCAAGTACTCTTATAGCTCTGTCAGCTAGTTCATTTATCTTATTGTTAATGTTTGTTAATTTCTCTTTGCCAAATGCTTGTTTATTTCCTTCTTTATCATAATATGTTGTACATGCTTCTATTATTTTCTCTGGAGCTCCTTTTACTAGTGTAAGATTATACTCACCTTTAACTTGTGTAGCTGAAAATTTATCTTTACTATTAAAAGGTATATTATCAACTGTTTCTAAATCATAGTCAATAACTTTTTCACTAGCAAATTTAAGTAGTGCTCTTTCTGTTGAGTTTCCTCCCAGTACTTTGTATGTACCATCATCTTGAATATTAAGTACTGCACTTGTATTCTCAGCTATTGATAAGTCCATCATTCTATTTAACTTACCTGGTACATTATTATATGAATCATATTGATTATTTTCACCATCACAGAATAATATAACTTCTAAAAGTCCTTTAGTTATTGTTCCTGTTTTATCACTAAATAGGATATTTAATGAACCTGCTGTTTCAATCCCTATAAGCTTTCTAACTAGTATATTATCTTTTAATAGTTTTTTCATATTAAGTGATAATACCATTGCTATCATCATTGGAAGTCCTTCAGGAACAGCTACAACTATTATAATAATCGCTAATATTATCGCTGTTACCAAATCATTTACAGCTTGTGGTATATTAGAAAAATAAGCTGCTATCGGAGTTCCAGCTGCCATACTGTTAAGTACTATTTTCTTAAACATAAATGATGCAGCTATTAATGAACCACCTATATAACCAAATTTACTTATACCATCTGCTAAATGTCCCAATTTTACCTTTAATGGAGATTCTCTGTCTTCTGCTTGAAGCTCTTTTGCAAGTTGACCATAGAAAGAGCTGTCTCCAATTGTTTTAGCTTCAACAATAGCTTCTCCTTCTACTACAACTGTTCCTCTAAATATCTTGCTTTCATCCAAGAAATCTGAATTACCATCTTCATATTTATAATCTTCTTTTGGTATATGTTTTTCAGCTTCTTTACTTTCACCATTTAAAACTGATTGGTCTACACTCACATGTCCATCTACAAGTACCCCATCAATAGGTATTTTATCTCCTGTCTGAACAAGTATCAAATCTCCTTTTACTATATCGTTAATAAATATTTCGCCTATATTACCATTTCTGTAAACTTTACATTTAATCCTTGATGCTTCTTCTTGAAGCTTTTGAAACGATTGTTCATTTGAGTATTCAGAATAAGTTCCAACTAATGTAGCTATCAAAACAGCTATTGCTATACCCAATGGTTCAAACCATTCAACTTGATCAAAGAAATAAAACGCAACATCAATAATTAATGCAACAACTAATATTTTAATTATTGGGTCTTGAAAATTTTCTTTTAGCTTATCCCAAAAAGTTTCTGTCTCCATTTCCGACAATGAATTAGTACCATATTTCTTTTTGGATTCTTCAACTTGCGATGAACTTAGTCCATCATAATGTGTTTTTAGCATATTATACCTCCTTAATACCATGTATATATCTTTAATTATACTATAAAATCTAGTTTTACAGTAAATTTTGTTACTTAATACTATTATTTCGTATCTATTCCATAATTATCACACAAAGCTTGTAATCCTCCATTAAATCCGCTGCCAATACAATTTATCTTCCATTCCTCTTTGTGTCTGTATATCTCACATACAACTATGGCTGTTTCTGAGGTTAACTTATCACAAAAACTATATGAATAAACTTCTTTGTTAGTTGTAGGATCAATTATTTTTAATGCTGCGCTCTTAACATCTTTAAAAGTATTTTTGCTATCCTCATCAATCGTAACGGTAACAGCAAATAATTTTATATTTTGAGGTATTTTAGTTAAATCTAATTGTATTATTTCATCATAATAATCTTTTAAATTTTTATTAAAATCTCCATGTAGTACTATAGCATCATTTCTACTTTTAAGATTATTATAAAATATAAAATCCTCTTCTGCTGTTTTATTATTTGTATCCATCATAAAAATTGATGTGTCTAATTCAAAATTATATTGTCCATGAAACTCCCATTCTAAACCTATTAATACTTTATTTACATTACTTATAGTTTTAGTAATGCTTAACTTTTGACCTTTTTTTGCCCCAATTGATGCACTAGTATTAATAACCGTATTTTCCTTTTTCCTTTTAACAGGTGCTATATTGTTTTGTGGTAATACTTGTGCATTGTTTATGGTATTAGTTGAATGTATACTGTTTTGTGGTTTACCTTGAACTTTAGCCATATTCTGCTGTATAGTTTTAGCATTTTGTCTTAAATCTATTGTCCCTTCATGAATAACTTTTTCACCAAAATCTACCTTTACATTGTTATTACTAAAAACGCTCCTGCTTTCTTTTTTGCCACTTCTTATATTTATATTATTCATACATCCACCCGCCTAATCAATGGATAATTTTAACCCTGAAGGTCGCTCGGAAGGTTGTATTATTACTATTTCTCCATATGAACTAAACTCTAAAAAATATGACTCTCCTGAGGTTTGACCTATCAAAGTCTTCCAATTTATATCAGTTCTAACACTTGGATCCTGCCCTGTCCAGCAAATTACTGCATCTGGATCTACTACACAAGGAGTCTCTAATACTATTGGATTTCCATTTGTTGTTATAGCAACCTGTGCATTTGGTCCTTTTGCCGATAACTTAGATGTAAACAATCCCTTTTGAGATATAACCCCTACTCCTACAAATCTAACTCCATATTCACAATCTGGAGTAAATGCTAAAAGATTTTCACCTTCAACACCAATACTTTGACCAGAATTTAACGTAATAATAGACACGTGGTCTGCTAGATGAGCCATATAATATGATCCTTTTCCATCAACCTTCATTATCGGTATATTTTCACCAGTAAGCTTTCTAGTTGCATAATTAACAACTGATCTGAGCATATTATTATTTCTATTAGGATCTAATAATACTTTTTCTTGTTTAAATGAACCTTGGTATGCAACCATAGCCCCTGCTCTAGCATAAAAATAACCATCCCCTTCGGCAACACATGTCAATTCATGTTGAATCCTAAAATTAAACATATATTTAAGACCCCTCCTTTATTTTAGTTTGCAAATTTATTTTGTCATATATACTAATCCCAGATTATTCATAGAAAACTATACAGCATATTATTTTGGGTATTATATGAATAAACAAGGATAATACTTTATCCATATATAGTTTACTATAAAATACATGTTTTTAATACATTTCCCAATGAATCATAATATTATTTAACAAATATTTTATTCTTTGAATATGAATAGTATATCATACTTTCACACAAAAATTAAGATTTTTTTCATGTTTTTTAAGTTTTTTTTTAATATTTTTAATGATAACATAAATATAATTAATATTTTTAATTTTGATTTATATACAAACTTAGTATTTTGTAATATAATTATTTATATCCTAGTTAATTATATTCTGCAATAACTATTTACTAAGTATTCAAAAAGTTGTTTTTTTTTGATATACTATTAATAGTTATTTATAATGAATCACTTATATACAGAATAATATAATGTCCATATAATTCATAAAAACGACTACCACATTATTTTATTTATGCATGATAAATTAAAATTACTACATAATATGAATAATCTGGACTAATTAATATAATAGAAGGTAGGTATTTGATATGATTAATACACGTAAATCCTTTAAAGTTGTTATTACAAATTCTAATAACCCATTTGATGATTTACTAAAACCATTACACCAAAGATCAGGTTATAAATCTGGTAAACTTCCTATTTTCCCTGTACTTTTTTATAGGTATATTGGGTTGAAAAATAACGAAGCGCAATATATTAACAAAATATGTGAGTTAGATAATAAACTTTCAAATTTATCTTGTGGATATAAAAAATTTGTTGATCAAATTCAGATAAAAGCTGTAAATAAAACTCTCTTAAGTAAAACACAAATAATTTGGAATAACTTATCTAAATCAGATACTTTTAGCCCAATGAATATAACTAATTCTTTAGCATCTGTAAATGCACTGCCTAATTTTACTCCATCATTATTAAATGAATCTGTAAAATCTGCATTTGAAAAAGTATTAACATTATATATAAATAATGAAGCAGTTATTAATTCTACTAAAATAAAGAATTTTTCATTAAAATTATTAACATGGGTAGAAGACTATATAACTACATTATATAAAAACACAGATTCATTTGGTATGGTTAACCCTAAAGTCCTTTACTACGGGAATATTAAAAAACATGAGATATACTTCTTAATATTTTTATCTCAAATAGGAAGTGACGTATTATTTATTAACTCAATGAATGATTGCGACTTTAACGTTATTGACAAAAATAATTTTTACTCTAGAAAAATAGAATTCAAAAGCAAAATACCAGTAAAACAACTTCCTATAAATAAAAAAAATAATAGTGCAGTATATAATGTAAAAACTACACATGTTAATACAGTTAAAAATAAACCTAACACAAAAATAAATAATGTTTCTAAAAATATTGTTCCAAAGATAAATTTAACTACGGCTGATAAAATTAACTCCAAACTTAAAACAGCTCATGAGCTTTTTGATGACATATTTTTGCCATTAAGCAGTAGAAGTGGTTTTATAGGAGGTAACAGTCCCATAGTACCTGTTTGTTTTTACAGATATATAGGTATTGATGAAAATGTAGATATTTTTTATAACAAGCTATACAGACTTGATAAAAAATTAACTTTAAAAGCATCTGCTTATATAAAATTTGATAATAACATTTCATTGATTAATAATCAGTCGTTAGTAAAGCAATGTCAAAGTATTTGGACTATGCAAGGTTTTAACCCTATGAAAGTAGATTCATTAATAGCTAATCTATTATCATGTAAAGCCTTTCCAAATGTAAAAAATAAAACTATTTCTAATTCTTTTATTAATGCATTTAAGGAAATACTTGACTTATATTTATCGACTGAAAGCAATGTAAATGTACAAAAATTGAAGAATTTTGCTATGAAACAATTGTTATGGTTAAATGAATATGGTCTTAAATTAACTAAAAAATATGATGTAACTAATGTATCTGGAAATGTAATTAATCCTAAAGTACTGCATTATGGAAATATAAAATCTCATGAAGTATATTTTCTTATGCTTTTAGCTAAATTAGGTTGTGATGTTTTGTATATTAATCCAAAGGATGATATTGGTTTTAATTCTATTGACCCAGATTGTAAATATTCATATTTAATAGAATCAAATAACAAGTGTGAAGCTCAAAGTTTTCCAAGAGAAGAGATTCTTGTAAGAACAGAAACAACCGCTTTTAAAGCATCTAATGAACTTGCAGATATGATTTACACTGAAAGCGACGGCATTTACAAGCCTTGGCAATTTGAGAGCTATGAAACAAAACCTTTAACCTTGAAAACTACAATCGATGAAGTTAAAATATTGTGGAATGAAGAAGCAAGAATGAGAACTGGTTTTAAAATTGAAAATAAAACAGTATATATACCAAATTTATTTGTTAAAATAAGTGGTGTCTATGACGATTTAAATTTATATTGGGATGATGTCGCTATATATAAAAATTGTGAAAACACAGTTTTTTATGAAAGTGTTCCATTTAGCTCTACTCAATATTCAAGAGCAGACTTATATAAATGTGCCTATATTTTAGATAACGAAGGCTTTGTAGATAAAGAAAAATTATTTGCAAGCAACCTTTATAAGTTCTCATACTTAAAAACAAATTTACAAAACACTATTATAAATAAAATAAATCAATTATTTGTTTTACCAATTTTCATGCAAGATATAACAAAAGATTTTAAGTTAAAAATTATTATGAGTATTTTATCAATGGATAAAGAAATATTAAATCTAATACAAAATTTTGATTATCCGTTCAAAATACCAAAAATAATGATTTATGATAATAATGAAAGCATGTTTAATGAGCAGGACATATCAATTCTAGCTTTCTTAAATTTATTGGGTTTTGATATATTAATATTAACACCCACAGGTTATAATAATATTGAAAATAATATTAAATCTAAATATTATGATATTCATAAACTCCAAAAAGTACAGTTTGACCTTCAATTAGATAATTTAAATACCGAAAGACGTTTAAATAAACAAAAATCATTTTGGTCTTCTCTTTTTGGTAGATCTTAAAAAAATAGGGGGATGAAAACATGAATAACCAAAACATAATTACTGACCAGCAAAATCAAGAATTTAGTCTTGAAAAAACAAAAAATGAAGTAGCTGTAAAACTTCAAAACTCTCCAGAAGTAGTTGCATTATCAAAACAAATAGACTTGAAAAATGTTGATTCTGTTATGACATTTGGACAAAATGCTGCTCAAGAAGTATCAAGCTTTGCTGATAAAATATTGGCCTCAATGGAAACTACTAAAGTTGAAGACTCTGGAACTTTACTTGTACAGCTAAATAAAATAATGGACAAATTTGATATCAAGGATTTTGATGAAAAGAAACCTGGTTTTTTTCAAAAGGTATTTAAAAAAGCTAAAAATTCTATAGATGCTTTATTCAATAAATACCATACAATGGGTGGCGAAGTAGATAAAGTATATGTTCAATTAAAAGAATATGAAGTTGAAATCAACCAAGCAAATAATATGCTAGAAGAAATGTTCATTAAAAATATGGATTATTTTGAACTATTGGAGAAACATATTATTGCAGGTAATCAAGTAAAACAAAATTTTACAAACAGTGTTTTACCTGAACTTGAATTAAAAGCTCAACAATCAACTAATCAAATAGATCAAATGAATCTATCAAATGCTCAGCAAATAGTTGAAATGCTTGATCAAAGAATTTACGATTTAGAGCTTGCAAAAAATGTTTCATTACAAACTATGCCTCAAATTAAATTAATACAAAAAGGCAACTATAATCTTATAAGAAAAATCAACTCTGCATTTATCATTACAATGCCGATTTTCAAACAGTGTTTAACTCAGGCTATAACATTAAAACGTCAAGCGGTTCAAGCAAAGGCTATGGCTGCTTTAGATGAAAAAACTAACGAGTTATTACTAAGAAATGCTCAAAATACAGCTCTACAATCAAAACTAACAGCTCAATTAGCATCAAGTGGTGCTGTTCAAATTGAGACACTTGAAAAAACATGGCAAACAATAATGCAAGGTATAGATGAAACTAGACAAATACAACAAGAAATGAAACAAAAACGTGTTGATGGCACAAGGAGACTTCATGAAATTCAAGAAGAGTTTAAAAGCAAATCTAAGGTAATGAGATAACATTTAAACAATTATTTGTTTAGATTAAAAATTAGATAAATTACGTTAAAAAAAAGAAGATATTTGTCTTCTTTTTTTGTTTTAGCTTTTTTAAACCCAATTTTATATAATGCCTCACAAGATTTTATAATTCATGATTTTTCTTAATATATATATCTAATGCTTTTATTCCTCTCTTAGCTAATTTAATAAATAATATTAAGCAATATATAGACAGTCCTAATAATCCAATATAAATTATTATTATAATTATTTGAAAAATACTTTGTACTGCTAATATTGAACTCACACATATCACCTCACTTTCAATATTCGATAGCTAATTCAGTTAGCGTTTATAAACATTCCATCCTTTTATAGCTGAAATAAGTTCATCTGTTTGTTCGATATAAATGCCATGTTTACCATCAATTTTTTCAATTTTACAATTTGGAAATTTGAATTTTTTATAGTGATTTGGGCCAATAGCATAGTCCTCTCTGCCTGTTATTACTAACGTTGGCACTTCTATTTCTGATGTTAGATATGTATAATTTTTAAAATAATCATTGTTTGAAAAAGCTTGCTCTGCCATGCTTCTATTCCCTATTCTAGAGTCAATGTTATCAACTATTCTATTACTTTCTTCTTTATTATAATAAAACTTATAAAATTCACCTTTATTAATTAATGTCGTAATAACACTGTTCCATTCTTCAAACAAATCATCATCTTTGTAGCTTTTTGTTATATTTAACAATTTCATACCTTGCTCTAATTGATTCTTTAGACTATCTATCATATCAAGTGAAACATTCATTAATATCAAGCTATCTACATTTTCCTTAAACTTTATAGCATACTTAACAGCTATTATTCCACCAAAAGAATGAGCTAACAATGTTAACTTTTTAATTCCAAGTTTCTTTCTTATTTCTTCTATATCATCAATCAGTCTATCAAGTGAATAATCTGTATTTTTATTACCCTCTGACCTTCCACAACCACGTTGATCAAAATAAATCATAGAAAAGGTTTTTTCAAATTTTTCTCCTGCAAGTTCTTTGAAATTTTCACACCAAGCTCCTGGTCCTCCATGTATAAACATACACTTTTGACCCTTACCTTTTTCTTCTACATATATTCTTACTCCATCACTACATTCAATAAACATATTATCAGTCCTTCCATAATCATTAAATTTTGATGTCACCTATCGTATTCATGTTCACGGCGTTTTCCAGCGTTATAGATAGAGCATTAACCTTAGTGTTAAGTTCATATAACAAACTTTAATAATATCATACTCTTATTTTCCATAATAGTAAACCATTAGCTAAACTATTGTAAAGTTAAAAAAAAAGCAAAAATGAACCATCCCTTATGATTTGTATAATTTTTAATATAATATTATATTTCATATTCCAAAATACCAAGATCACCCATTGAAAGTTCTTTTAATACATGTCCATTTTGAAAAATGCAACATCCCCCTTTGGCTCTATTTTCATCCTCTACATAGCTGTTTATCATCAACACTGGAGCTTGAATTTCTTTTACTTGTTTAGCATATTCGTCTTTTTCTCTACTTTGCCATTTATTTATAGAATAATCAACGTATAATGGCCACAAAACACAATCTGCCTTTAATCGTTTTATCGAATCAATATGCTCGTCATACCATAAGTCTCCACATATAGCTGTCGCAAAATTTTTACCTTTATAGTTAAAAAGCGAAAAGCTATTACCTTCTTTATAATATCTACAATCTGCTATAAGTTCTTTCCAGCCAGTCGAGATTCTGCGATAATTATTTAATATTTCACCATCATCAGAAATAACCATATTACTACTATAGATTGTCCCTTCTTCTCTCTCAATATATCCAAAAGAAAGGGCAATTTTATAACTTATTGCAAGTTCTCTTATTGAACAAATAATTTCATCATTTTGAGAACAAGCTCTTAACAAGTCACGATGATAATCCCAAGATAATCCTTCGAAACCTTGCAAGAACGATTCTCCAAAGCAAATTAAATCAAACTTTTTTTCACTACATTTAATCAACTGTCTCTTTATTTGATTAAAGTTATATTCAATATTTCCATCTTGAAAAATTTCTGAAACCAGACCAATTTTCTGCCCACTTAGCTTTAGACCTAATAAAAGCCGTATGTTTCAAAGATTCTTTAACATTATTCTGTGAAATATAAAATAATACAGGATTTAATGGTGTAAGAATACTCGCTAACATTCTTAAGTATTCAATAATTTCATTGTCTTTGATATGAGGATATAATCTATTAATATCATGAATTTGATGTTGGAGTAGAACACTTTCAAAAATTGTTATTTCGCTTTTTTTAATCATTTTAAAAACATATTGCTCAAACCGTCTGCAAAATATTTTCTTAAATGTATCAAATGAAACAATAGGTTTACTTGAATAACAAAACTCTTTTGAACTTAAATATTCAATTAACATATTATCCCATGGATATGGCTCAGGTATCTTATATGGCGAGAGTACATAGTTATCTTCAACAATAGAATTTTTCTGTAACCACTCTGCTTGCTCCTGATATTTCAAAATCAATGTGTCATACTCACTTAAAGAGAGATATGCATAGAAGGGTAAATCAATTGGGTGTTCACATCCTTCAATGAAAATATTTGAGTCGATTCCATATTCAAGAAAGAAGTTGTAGAGCAATTGAGAAGTTGTAGTTTTCCCTGACCCTGGAATACCTTCAAAAATGATTAATTTCGTATTTATCACATATATCATCCTTTATATAGTAATCTTTTTAGTCTTATTCTACAATTATGTATATCTTGGCGCACCGTAGCGAACTAAAATATTTGTTATGTGACGGAAATATACGGTCGTTTTGCAATAACTCTAAATCCCTACTCTCATTTTCCTTGTCATATTATATCATGAATTCTTGTTATAATCCTATCAGGTACTATTGTTGTATCTTCTGGAAGCCCTACGTTCTCAAAATCATTCCAGATTGAATAAATTCCTAATTTCTGTGGTGCTTGAACATCCCAAATAAGATTATCCCCTATAGACCATGTTTGATTAGGCATAACATTCATGTAATCCATAACGCTCTTATATGTTCTTATATCTGGTTTTCCATAGCCCACTTCCGTTTCAATCAGTATAATATCAAAGTATTTTTCGAGTTCAAATCTTTCTATCTTATATCTTTGTATCTTAGCTTCTCCATTTGTTATAAGTGCTAGTTTTATACCTTTTTTCTTAAGAATTTCTAACGTTTCTTGTGCCATTGGGAAAAACCTAAGTGCTTTAAGTCTCTTTTCAGAAAATGTATCTGCAATTAAATTTACGTCCTCTCTTGGCAAATTTAACTTGTCAAATACATTACCTATTATTTCCCTTCTTGCTTCCTTTTGATTTTTTCTGCCTTTATCATTAGACTTTCTATCATTCCAATATGCAAGTCTAGTCTCCGTTATAGTTGTATAAAGGGTTTTAGAATCAACATTATTATTAATCTTTGAATATTCATCACACATTAATTGCCACGTCTCATTAGCCGTACCTTTTAATGATATAATTGTATCATCTAAATCAAATATAATAGCCTTTGGTAACATAATTCAAATCTCCTTCCATAATAGTATATTTTTGTTATTGTCATGCTTCAATTCTACTTAATGTATTATAGGATGAGATGACCATTACTATATCACTTTGAGTTCTCATTAGGGCACTCACCTAACCTTGCATATCCAACAACCTCTATAAATGGTTGAAGTTTTTCTCTTTTCACACTCATCTCTTTTAAATATACATCTCCTAATTCACTTTTTAGTCTTTGTATTTTTTCTCGATTTTCAATTTTACTAGGTAACGGTGTATATTCTATTAAATATATTGTTCTTGCAATATCATATAAAAAATGTCCATGACATATATTCATAAAATCAATAACTGTTAAATTCCCATCTCTTATAAATATATTGCCAGGATGAAAATCTCCATGACATAGTATATCTCCATCTGGAAGATTTCTTAATATATTCAATATTTCTTCCTTTTTGGATTGTTTAGAGCTAATAATATGTTTATAAAGAAAATCCTTATAACTCTCAATATTTTCTACCTTACTTTGAAGTATTTTTTTATGTAAAACTGCCATATAAGCAGCACATGTATTTATATCACCTGTTCTAATTACCCATGATAGTAACGACTCACCTTCTATTTTGTCATAGATAATACCTGTTTTTTGTTTATAGTTAACAATTTGGTATACTTGTGGTTTCGAAAACTCACAGTTTCTTATATTCTTTGCATTTTTAAACTCTTTTTCAACTGACTGTTTAGGATACTCTTCATTGAAAAGCTTTATTACTTGACCATTTTTCCATTCATATATGTTAGCTGTATTACCAACACCTATTAATTTTCCTAGTTTCATTTCATATCTCCCCATTAAACAACTCTGATATCATCTTTTTTATTCATATTATGAGAATAGTGTTCTTGTAAATATCATATTTATACTATTCGATGTCCTCCTCTATGTTTTCGCATATCAAATAAAAGTTCAGTAAACCAATAATCAATAAATTTGTTCTCTTTAACTAATTGTAAAATTTCATCCTTACTTGCCCATTTCACTGCTTGAACTTCTTCATATTGTAATGTTAAATCTTTAGTATCTATATCTTTTTCAACAAGATAATAATCATCAAAACCCACTTCAAAATTTATAGTAAAAAATGGTCGTTCACTTGATAAATCAATTCTATAACCAATTTCTTCTAACGTTTCTCTTTCAGCGGCTTCTATACTTGTTTCACCAGATAAAGCACTTCCACCAACCGTGAGATCCCACATATTTGGCCAGCCCTCTTTCCAAGGTTGACGTTGTTGGATAAGCATTTCATTTTTTGTATTAAAAATACAAACATGAATTACAAGATGATAATCGTCCTTACCAAATTCACTCCCTCGTTCCATTGTTCTACCAGTTATTTTCCTATTTTTATCATAAATATCCCATAATTCAATCATAATTCACCCCACAAAATAAAATATTATTTACTACATTCACGAACTTTGGTCTCTAAATAAAGTAACCCTTACTCAAATCAAAATGAACCTTCCCTATTGATTCTCATGTTATCATATTTCATTTCTACTTACGAATAAATGTCATATCACAGCATGGTTTACCTGTAGCTAATGTTCCCTGTCTCTTAAATTCAAAATTTACTTGTTCACAAAGTTTGGGAAAAAATACTTCATCACCATAGCAAGTTGAGTAATAGCAATTCATTGAGTTACCTAATGCCTTAGCTACCTCATGATACACGCAGTAGGTTATATTCATCTGGAAGCAATCCTTTGTATCAATACCAACCTCATATTCCTCTAAGCCTACCTTTTTCATAGCATCTTGAAGAGCTACATAATATTCTTTAAAGGCTAATAAAAAATCACCTTTACCACACTTAACAAAATCCTCAGGCTTTGCAAAAATTTCTTGAAGTATGTAATATGAACATTTATCTGAGAATCGATTTCTTATCTTTGCAGCTTGTTCATAACCCAAGGTATCAACCATAACCTTAGCTACAACCTGCTTACTTATAACTGATGAGAGATTTTCCTCTGAAATACCCTTTGCCCGTACATGAGTCCAATCCATTTGTAATGCTTTTTGCTTTTCTAATTTTACTGTTTTGATAAACTTAATAAACCCTACTGGGTTCATGTACCACAATAGACGACCTACGAATCCTAACAGTGCTCTTATAATCTTTATCTTGCTTTTTATTGGTAATTTCGTATTCTTCTGAATAGTTATAATATCTTTACCGTAATTACTTAGTTCATTTACTCCCATAACACTCACCTTTCATTTCAAAGACCTTATTATAAAAATCAAAAGGAACAGTCCTACTGATTATTGCTTACCTTAAAAATGTACTATATCTTGATTTTATATTGTTATTTATCTATTAAAAATTTATGTAGTAATAACCTATCTTCCTTTTTTGTAAACTCCATAAAATATGTTAAAAAACCGTCTATGCTACTAGTAGTTTCGACTTCAACATAATATATATCTTTATTATAAATAATTCCTTTTATTTTATATCCCATTTCATTTGATATATCTGATATCTTGCTTATACGTTTACTTTCTTCAATAATTTTATATTTAACGTCATCATTTTCAGATATTTCTTTTAATGTACTATACTCTCCGTTGTTTATACTAATTAAAATTAAATTAGTTAAATCTTCAACATAATTTTCTTGTAATGCATAAAGATTATCTTGATTAATACATAATAACACTAGTGATATTATGACAAATATAGTCATTATTAATATTATCACTAAAGGTTTATTATATAATAAATTCATTTTTCTTTTGCCTCCTTATGTAATTATTCCTATAAAAGGTAATAATGTAAATAAGAATGCATATGCTAAATATATTATCGGTCAAAAAATAAATCAATATCAAAAAGAACCTTCCCTATTAATTGTTAAATTCATTTTTAACAATAATCATCCTATATTTTCAACATTTTAATTAGATTAAAAATAACTATAAATATAATCCATATGATTCCAGGCATGAAAAACGTTAGAATAATCCATGTTCTTATGCGTCGTTTCTTTTGATACGCTTCCTCAAAACTACTCAAATCATCATTTTCAACTATTTTCTTTTCCGTTTCATTTTTGATTATCTCTTTTGCATCTTCTAAACATCTAGATGGAACAAACAAATCTACACCAGCAGTTGACATTCCCATATATATTTCTAAATATCCTCCAGCTTCTCTATACCTTCTAAATATAGGAATTTCATATGCTCTCAATAATGCTTCTACAGCATTAGCCTCTATATCCCCTGAAACAGATATCAAAAAAGCTTCTTCATCATAATTTTCTTCTTCCAATTTATTAACAAGTTCTGCATTGCAGTCGCTACAAACTTTTACTTCCTCTCTATACTCTGCCTTACATATTGGACACCATGGCATTTTTTCTACCCCTTTCCAAAAGCTATTAATCATTACTTTCAAATATCAATAAAAAGCTAAATCAATTTTACCTAACTCCTACATTTGTAAACCAAGATTCTTGAATATACTAATGTTATAGATATGGAGTTAGCTCATTCACAATTGTCGACTATAGACTATCTCAATTCTATTTTTTCTAAATTTTCAATAATCGCACTACTAGCTTCTTCAACAAAAGTAATAATGTCTTCATAATTAAATAACAGTAGATCTAAGTCGTCATATTTTGTTTTAAAATCATTTTCCAAGGCGATTTCGAGTTCTGATGTTTTCTTATAATTAATTTCTGATATTTGAGTTGTTTCAAATACAACATTCATTTTTAAATTGTATTTCTCTTTTATTATTTGATTTAATCTACTAAAATCATGATAATAATTCTTTTGTTGGTCTATTCGCTTTTTTCTATTCTCATCACGCATATATTTGATGTATATATTCTGTATCCATAATTCATCCGTAATCAAGTGACAGTAATATCCAAGGTATAAGTCATCATGTATTTTCCTTTTATATTTCTGCAAAAACCTATCATAATCAAAGTATTGATATTCATCTGTTTTTGCATCTTCATACGGCTCTCGTGCAATTCTAAAGTGAGAAATTGCCTTTGACTCTCTAGTATTTTCATGCAAATCGGGTAAAAGATTACCTAGATTGAACCGACCCAAATCTAGACCAAAATGTTCTGCAACTCTTTCTGATACAGCTAAATGTATTATTCTTGATGCCATTTATTCTTCTACCTCCTTTACGATTATTTTTTTAGTAAAATACTCATTAGTTTACAATTCTTAATTCTACTCAACTTCATAATGATATATTATTTCTTCTCCATCAAGCTCGTTTTTTGTATAAAAACCATTCTTTGTGAGTAATTTCTTCATCTTATCGTTTTCTAAATTTGTACTTGTTGAAATTTTTTTATAACCTTTATTTATAGCCTCTTTAATTATTAATTGAATAGTTTCAGTTGCAAAACCTCGTTTTCTATAATCTTGAGATATCATTAATCTATCAATGTAATACACATTACTGTTATCTTCATCCTCACCAAACATTGTATATCCTACCATATTGTCTTCATCATAAATTGCTTTTGATATCGCTTTCGGGTAAAATTGTGCTTCAGCAATTGAATATACATTAGGGTGTATAAAGTCTTTTTCTCTATCAGAAAGTTTTAGATTTATACATTCTTTCCAATTATCAGCTGTTATATTTTTAAATCGTATCATTTCATTCTTCTCCTTCAACTTAACTATTGTTATTACATTATACCTTAGAACATAAAGACCCCATAAATTGCACAGGTATTTATTCAACCTCATATTTTCCTGTTTTAGGATTAAACAAACATATTATTTCTTTATATCCATCTTTAAAATATAACCTATAGTAATATTTAACAAAATGATAATCATCAATACCTACATACCATGTATCTTGATAAACAATATTAATATTTAAATTATTCCTAAAATCCATCTTTACTTTATTAATTGCTTCATCATGCGAAAAAGTCGGTAAGATTATTAAAAATACGCAAATAACTGCTATTATTACTATTACGTGTGTAATAATAATTTTTTTATTCAGCTTTTTTCTACGATACAAATCCTTTATTTCTATCCAACAAGATATAAGACATACCACATAAAAGTCAGATGTATTTATAGTGCCATAATAGATTGTTTTATTTATCACATTAAGAATAATTATTATAAATATGTATATAGCAATTATTGTTAAACGACATTTATTCATACTAATTAACTTTGTTTTACTATTAATATCATTCATATTGCAAATCATCAGCTTTCATTGTAATCATATAATTTAACAAAAGCACTAACCTCATTCTATATTTTGAAAATTATTTTTATAATTCAAACCTACTACCTTTTGTAAGTTTATTATACATTAAATTACTATTAAATTACTCCTTTTTACTGAATAATTAAATCTTCTTCTCCTCTTTTTCCATCACTTTTATTTGTGTATAATAAAGTTTTTAAATTTTCATTATTTTTCTTTTCAATGAATACATGCTCTTAAACTTAAAAAACTCAATCTTTGTATCCTACTTTCTTGCAATACACAATTCATTTAATCATCATTCTCTTATATTTAGAAACCTTACACTAAAACGGGTTCACTCCAAACTGCCCCTATTGATTTATTACCTCAAAGTAATACCAATCTTATTTCTTCTTACAAATATATAAACCATGTAAACTATATCCTAGAAGTATATCCTTTGTACACGTATTTAAATGATATGATAGCCATTTTTGGTATTCTTCCTCACTATAGCTATTAATTGCTTTACTCATCATATGTCCTATTCCATCTGTAGCAATATTAATTATTTCTTCAACCTCTAAACTATGTAACATATTTCTCAATTCATCTGGTTCTGTATAAACAAAACAATCATCTTTTTCTGAATGCTTATTTTCTAGAATATTAAATACTTCCGTCTTATTTATGTTTTCATTATCACTTGCAATCTTATTAATAAACGCTGCATACTTATTAATATATGATATTATTAATTTACCATCCTTTTTTAGAACTCTTAAGCATTCTTTTATACATTTTAACCTTGCATCTTTATTTTTTATATGATAGAGCGGTCCCATGCATAGAACAATATCAAAGCTATTATCTCTATGATCTAATAAGTTTCTTCCATCACTTACTTTAATTTCTAGATTCACTTTATCTTTTAAATTTTCCAACTTATTCTTCATTATATCAATATTCTTAGACGATATGTCCAATGCTATTACTCTATTTCCTTTAGAAGCGTAATAAAAAGAATAAGCACCTGTCCCGGCTCCAATATCTAATATTTTGTGATTAGCTTTAATAATTTTATTAAGATAAAATATTGTTGTATCATACTCTACTCTATGCATATTATCTTTTTTCAATCTATTTTCTTCATCATACCATTGATAATATTTGGTTATTTGGTTCATATAATACACCCCCTTATTTTTTAACCTATTAACCTTTAAAAAATTTAAAACTACATTTTAACCATAAGTTTATATATACGCTTTTCTTATATATGACATATCATTTCTTTCACAAGATTAGCAGATTCATGTGCTGCTAATATTTCAAAATTCTTATAATCTTCAGTAGCTGCTTCATTTGCTAAATCAGAAATACAACGAATAACTAAAAAAGGAATCTGGTTTACAAAAGCGGTATGTGCTATTGCTGTTCCTTCCATTTCTATACAAATTGCCTTATAAATTTGATAAAGTTTTCTTTTTCTCTCAGTATCTGATATGAAATCTTCACCTGATATAATCGTTCCAATATGATAATCCAAATTATTAGACTCTGAAATTTTAGCTGCTAAGTCAATTAAATTAGCATCTGCTTTGAAAAACTCTTGGTTGGGAAAGCAGTTTATCATTTGAATTTTACGCACATCATAATAAGTTAATTGCTTTGATATTACTATAGAAAGATGCTTAACATCATCTGAAAGTCCTCCAGCAATACCTGTGTTGATTATTGCATCAACTGAATATTTATCAATTAGAATCTGTGTATAAATAGCAGCATTAACCTTCCCAATCCCACATTCTAATAAAACAATTTCAATATCTTTGATTTTACCTAGATAATAATTTAAACCCGCATAGGTTTCAACAAAACAATCTTTCAATTCTTTTTTTAAAATCTCAATTTCTACTGGCATAGCGCCAATAATTCCAATTCTTTTCATATACTCCCCTTCTCTAATGATTCTTTTTTCCAATCCATATTTAAATTTAATCTGTTTAATTTGTTCTTGAGTAGGTGGTTTTATTTCTAAATCCATTTTAGAACATTCATTATGAAACTTTACTTTTTCCATATGTACACTCGAACTCAATGTACTCTCTAGACCAACCTGATCAAAGAACCAAAATCTTTGCTCATACTCTAAATTTCCACTTTTTCCGCTGCCCTTGATAATTACCCTTCAACCTTGTGAAGATGCATTGTTAAATGTAGTCAGACTACATGACTCTAGAGAGATACCCTATATTTTATCTATTATTTTTCAAATAATTTTTACAGTTTTCAAAATGGATATAACCAATACTATCTTCTCTAAGGTACTTATTTGCTTCTTCAATATCAAACCATTTTATTTCATCTATTTCTTGTGATGATCCAAATTCTTCACCCTCTACTTCTACCATAAAACCAAGCATTAATATATCTCTTTTCTTATAATAATAACTAGAAATATACTGAATACTTTTTACGTCTAACCCAGTTTCTTCTTCCACTTCTCTTTTGGTGGTCTCTTCGGCATTTTCACCTCTTTTTACATACCCAGCAACCAATACCCAATTATCGGATACATATTGCTGTTTGAGTAATGCAACCTTATTGCTATTTACAGCTACTACTAATACACATGTCTTAAATTCATCAAAAAAGGGATATTACAAGTACTACAAAATGGCAAAAGACCCTCATCACCTATTGTTTTTTCAATTAGCTTATCTCCACAAACACTACAATAATTATGTAACATTATCTCTCTCCTTTATTTATCTTTTGAAGGAGTTGCTCATACCCTGATTAAAGGCTAATACAACGACTGTTGCAATGTGCTTAGTTGGGATATATGAGGGCTTACCCTAGAGCACCTGAACGAACAAAAATACACTTTTATCCTCGTTATTTAACATCACTTCCAAGGAATATTCTATCCTATCTTTTTTAAAGACTATAATCTATCTTTGTAATAGAACCATACAATTCTATGTTTTCTTTATCGACAATTATTCCATCTCCATCATTACAAGTATAAATCACTTTTTTATTTTTCTTAGAAAAATGTTTTAATTCGTATATATTATGAGAACCCATATTCCAGTGTGGTATGAAATCAAATTGTACTAATCCCAATGCACTAAAATCCTCTATCTCACATATATTTTCACCTCCAAATTTAGCAATTTCTATACTCTGACTTAGTATAATTGCTCCAGCACTTAAACCAATTATGTTACCACCTGTTTTAACATAAGACCTGAACCTATCAATTAAGTTATTCTTTTTTATATTATTCAAAAAATAAAAAGTATTTCCACCAGAAAGATAAATTACATCAGATGAAAATAATTTATCAAAATCAATGCTATCGCAATTCTCATCGATATCATAATATTCATATTGGAAATTCCCATACTCATTAAGCATAGATTTAACGTGTATATAATATTTTCGACTAGAATCAGTACAAGATGGTACATATGCTAAATTATATTTACCATTACTAAAATTATTAACAACTCTATTAATTAGTTCTTTGTTATCTTTTCGGGTAAAATTACTTAATAACACTAACATTTACTGAAACCTCCAAACTTAATAAATAAGACCCTAAGCATTACCCTAATCCCTTTTTAAATAATGATAGATAACGTTCTGAGGGTTTGCGACGTCTGGTTATTACTCCAATTTTCTACCTAGATGTTGCAAACCCTCTGTTATACGACGTCGGCATAAACTTTAAAAAAATAATTAATTCTTATATTCCCAATGCATATTTGCTTCTACTTGTTATCATCTAAATGAGAAATATAACAATAATAGACAAACAATGCCATAAACGACTGTACCCCACATTTTTTCCTTTATATATATATCTTTGCATGTTTTTCTACCTTTTTTATTTTAATTATATCATATATTGACTATTTTCTAATCAAATTTTACTAGTTATTTTGTTTGTTTTTACGCAGTCTGCCGTCCCTATTGATTGTAGACTTTTTCATAAGTCTCTATTATAAAAATCTTTCAACAGTTTCGAAACTTCCTCAAAAATACCAGGCTAATGACATTACTTTGTTGGTTTATAATTACATTTTTTTAATCTATTTGTATTTTATTAATATATTAGTTGTTTTGCTATAAATTTTATGTTATAATTTAACCGATATCGATATTATTGTAATTGCAGTTACATAATTCTATTTATTCGGAGGTTAATAATGAAAACTAAAAAATATTTAAGTATAGTAACTATTTGTTTTATTTTATTTACTAGTTTTACAACTGTTTTTGCAAGCAGTGATCTTGGTACAAGTTCTTTTTCCCAAGAAGAAATAAATGATCATTTCAATAAAAAATTTGATGATATTTCTAGATATATGCCCAAATCTAATAGCTCAATATATAGATCTGGAACTACCAGTGAGTTGTCAAAACTTGAATATCTACCTGAATATACAGAAATAGATCCAGAAGCTTTTCCTCTAATAAAAGTTTATTTTGATAATACTGGTGGAGAATGGGAAAATTTTACTGTTACTTATAGTGAAGGTCATACTGTAACTTGGAATGTCGCCGTTAATACAGCTACTGATGTAAAAATAGAAGCTTCCTTTGTGGCTGTAAAAACTGAAATAGCGCAATCTCTTGGGTTAACTGTATCAAGAGAAAGTTCAACAAATAAAGCTATTGGTTGCTCAGGTACTGCTAGAATTACTGAAAGGAAAAAAGGTTACATACCTATATATGCAGCTGGAGTTAAGACAGGAGGACAATATAAATATGACTATATAAATTGTCTCGGTCAGCATGAAATTGTTATAAAAAATAGATTTGAAGGTGTAATACCATATGAAGAAACTAAATATACATCAGTAACATTTGGTAGACCTGTATATACATGGTAATAAATAGTAAAAAGCGTATAGTTTTATACTATACGCTTAAAACCTGAGGTGAAACAAATGAATAAAAAATCATTATTTATAAGTATAAGTGCTGTTATAATTATTTTATTAATTCTGTTATATAAGTACGAATATAAAAGTCTAACTTATGAAGAGTTTTTCAATAAAACAAATAACCTAATAAATGAATTAAGTAATAAATACACTCGTATTAATAAAAAAGATTATGTATTCGCTGTTCCGTATTATGGTAATGTAGATGGTAAATGGTCTTCTGATAAAGGCGATATAATTGGAAATGACCCATCAAAACCTAAAAAAAACATAGTCTACTTTATTAATGATTCAAAAAATGTTATAACTAAATTAGGTTTTTATTATAGTCCCAAAATACAACAAAAGGAATACTTCAGTGTAAATATTGTAGATAATATGACTAATGAATTTTTAATTGACAATTATGAATTACCAATAATTTATAATGCTAATTTTACAGATAATAATATGTTTATACAAATAACATCTTTTGCTATTTATCCAAACATTTCTCATAAAAATGACGAGGAAGTTAGTAAAGTTTTGAGAACTATAACTATTGATACTCAAAACTTATTATTAGGAAAATCACTAGATTAATTCATTTAAAATAATTACATATTGCTTAATTCAATGAATAAAATTTCAAAAACATTTTACGTTTTAATGATTTATAAGAAACACTATGCAGTAACTGGAATTATGATGTTTCACATCAATCGTAGGGGACGGCAGACTGAAGAAAAACAGTCTGTCTTTTTTAATGGCTGATCATTAAAATTAGTTACAATTCCTGTTAATTTAACTATATTCTCTATCATTCGTCACGCTCCTACAATATACTCGGACTCTAATGTTGTAGCTCTTCAATTCTTTCATATAACTTTGATTCATGAAATCCTCTTGTAGTAAAATTCTCCTACTTCATCATTTTATCGAATGGAGTTTGTACCTTTCAAGTCAAAATAACCGTCCCTTGATTATTAAAATAACTATAAAATATTCTCATTTAGCTTCGAGTTATACTAAAATTAAAAGGAACCTCCCTAATGATTATATTTTTAACATTTTGATCAAAAAAGTAATTATGGATAAAATTCTGGCATAAAAAACAATAGAATAATCCATGTTTTTTTAGTTTATTTATTATTTTTTTCTTGATATTATATAATAATTTGGTACAGATTCATTAAACTTATGAGTTTGCATAATAGAAAAATTACTACCTTTAATTATTCCTTCTAATTCAGATATCTTCAATCTTCTTATAAATGGAATTACTCCAATTTTACTTAATAGTGATTGAATCATAATCGTTAAACTGTTCTTTTCGCCTAGGCAATTCGTTGATGAAATAAATATCCCATTAGGTTTTAATAGTTCATATATACGTTGTATTACATTATCCATATCCTCCATTAAGTAAAGAATATTGAAGGCAATAACTACATCAAAAGATTCTTTAATAAACCTTTTGTCATAGATAGTTGCTACATCAAAACAGATATTTGATATATCTCTTTGTACTGATTTACATTTTGCAATATCAATCATATTTTCTGATATGTCAATAGCTTCAATTCTTTCAACATTCTTAGATAATTCAATTGTAGTTACACCTGTTCCACACGCGAAGTCTAGTACTACATCGGTAGTTTTTAAATAATTCCTTGTCATATTTATAGTTTTATTATATCCTTCAAGATGTTTTAAATAAACTTGAGAATCATACCTTGATGATATTTTATCCCAAAATCTTTTAGTGTTTTTCATCTACCTACCCTTTCTTCCTTTTATAAGCATACCAAACTTAATAAATAAAAAACTCTTATTTCATTAACAGTGTCGTGTTTACGCCTTATCCGAACCAGATCCGTACAATTCAATCTAAACGAACCATCCCTATTGATTAACCCCTTTTGCAAATAAGTGTTACATGAAGTTCTCGTAGGAAATATATTTTTTGTGTTTTTATAGTTTTTTTGTCCATTCATACTCTTTTCCAATTTCTAAAAACCCAATTGATCTATAAAGTGATTGTGCTGCTATATTCTTAAAACTTGTCTTTATAAAAGAGGGAATACCTTACTCAGAACGAATGTGAACACATTGTTATGTAACGGCGCGCGTTCCGCGAAACCAGAGCCTATAGGACGTAGGTCCCTACTACTCCTCTTTATCCACTAATCTTTTTTATAGTATCTTTTCTAATCACTTCTCTTAACTCTTCCAATGCCTTAATACCCTTTACTTCATCACTTCCGTATGTTTTATTTAACTCATATTCTAATGGTATCCATGTCTCAATCGGTGCTTCATTATGTTGTATTACTACTTCCATTTTATCAAGTGCTTTAAATAACTTAGCTTCTCTACTTTTTTGCTCTTTCATTTCCATGAATAGATTTTCTAGCTCATCCTTTAAAACACCATCCAACATATTAAGTATCTGAATTATTGCATTTTCTTCATTCAATTCGTCTTCACTATTCTTAATAAAGCTAGGTATATCTCCAGCTAAAGCTTCGCCTAAATCATGAAATAAACACATTTTCATTACTTTATCCATATCATATTCGGGTAATTTATCCTTTAGTATCCATGAAAAAAGGCAAAGTCTCCAACTATGATCTGCTACACTTTCCTGTCTCATTGTTGATGTCCAAGAATGACGTAACTCACATTTTAATTTTTCTGCTATACTTAAAAACTTAATAATTTCTTTTGATCTCATGTCTCCTCCAATACCTATTAGAATTTACTAATTAGGATTCTTTAAAATATTTGCCGCAGGACGCAGCATTTTCTTTGCACGCGATTTTATATAACATTTTGTATTTCCGACGTCTCTGAACCGGACCCTCAGAGCCCTTCTCCCTGGCGATATTTTCACCTGGTAAAGAGATGTGGTGCATATGCCTTGCCACAAAAACGTACTTCCATGCACCCTTGCGCAAAAATCTTGTTATACGCAGTTCATATTTATCTTTTTATATATTTGACATATTAAAGTCATCTAGCATATCATTTAAGTTAAATCGAATCTCCGCGCATCCCTTTAAAATTCGACCAGCAATATCCTTAACTTCTTCAATTTCAGTTGCAATACCAACATCATATGCAACTTTTCCAAATATATCATAGTTTTTCCATCCGCCATACCCAGTTGCTTCTGCATAATTTTTATCTATAGATAGCATAATTTTTATCTGTCTATTTTTATCAAATCTTAAGATTATTTTTCCAAAATTACTAAGTTGGTATTTTACAATAAACTTTTCAAGCAGATTCTCTTTTAAAACGTTTAACACTTTTTCATAAACTTCTACATCAAAAATTCCATTTTTAAACTTATCAATTAAAGACATCCCGCTAATTTTCGTTGGTATTTCAACGTCTACATTGTCGCTAAAAACATCAAACTTGGGCTTTTCTAAAATAGATTTACCTTCTATTGCATTAATAAATTCTGCTAATTTTTCAGAAGTCATTTTAATATTTGGATTAACCTCAATTCCAAATATTGATTCCATATAATCAGGTTTTATCTTTGTACCCTCTAAAAAAACAGGAATAAATTTTTCTTGCTTATTATCCCTATACACTTTTGGACTTATTATTGATGTTTCTACTCCAACACCACTAACTCTATTATTTGCCTTTTTTACATACTCTCTTTCACATAGAACAAATACTTTATCAGCTTCTCTTATAGAATTTTCCATAAAAAAATCCATGTTATACCCGTGTTTCATTTCCCATTTGTCAAAAACTACATCATATTTAGTCAGTAGTTTAGTCGCAAGAATTTCCACAAATTTATCATATCGATTCCAACAATAAGATAAAAAAACTTTTTTCATAATAATCCATCCTTTATTTGAAATCTAAATATACAATACTTCTACTTCACAGAATTTTTCAAAATATAGTTGTATGTATAAAATGTCTTCCTCAAAATTTTACATTAATGAATATGCATAGCGTATAACGTTTCTACATCTCCGACATCACTGAATCGGACTTATAAGAAATGCCCCATGGTGGTGCTTGCACCTGATAAAGTGATGTGGCGCACCTTACTTCATGATCGTTCTTACGATGTCCTACTATGTGACCTTTCTCTACGCGCCCTCTGCAGAGATGTGTTGTTAGGAGATGCCAGATGCCCCTAAAATCAGAATCCGTCATGGACGGCGGCTCCTTAAAAATTACCTATCTCAGTCCACAATTTAATCCTATTTTTAGCTCATTAATAAATTCTTTTGCAAATTTTTGTGCTTCATTATAAATTTTCTTTGCTTCTTCAAAGTAACAACAACCTGTTCCTAAGATGTTCTTTTCTATATATTCTATAGTTTCATCCAATGTTTGTCCTCTCACAGAACCTGTTATAAGTGACTTAACAATCAAAAATGTTTTCCCACCTTCTACCATGTGTGCATCATGTAATAATTTCCCTTCAATTGTTTCTGCACTTTCATTTTTTTGAGATTCCCAAGCAACTTTTACAATAAATTCTATTTTTTCCTCAGAAAAACCTCTTTCTTTCAACCAGATTTTAATGTTCTCATCATCATTATAAATAAAACCATGAAAATAAGCTGCATAGACTATAACTTCATAATCAATATTACATTCAACATATTTCATAAGGCTTTTCACCGTTTTTATAACCCTTTCAATATGCGACAAGTCATGCATAATATCTTTATCTTTGTAATATAGAATAATAAATTCTTTTAAAACCTCATAATCAATCATGCAATAATCTCCTCAATAAATAATTCTTCATGCATATCCATAGTAAATCCGCTCAGGACGCGCGGTCTCATACATCTGATGTTGCCTAACTTCTGCATTCACGAACCAAAATTCGTGAATACTTCTAATATTATTAGGATTTGCGAACTTTGGCTCATGAAATCCTCCTGTAGTAAAACTCTCCAACTTCATTATTTTATCCAATAGACTTTGTATCTTTCTAAGACTATTTTTTGTATCATGTGTATTTATCTCCATAGTGCTTGAACTTGAATGTCGTCGAACTTCCTGTATTATATCAATCTAGTATATAGGTAAACAATCAAGACAACCTTCAATAATATCATACTCTTATTTTCCATAATAGTAAACAGTTAACTAAATCATCTTCCTTTTTTAGCACAACATTAACAGTTTACGCTGCATTAAAATTGGTTACTCATATATATTTTCTAATATCATCTACCCTAAGCAAACAGTAACCAACTGCTCTAATAACTATTTCAACCAATAAATGTACTAGCACGCAATCTGAGGTTTCTTAGTAGGTAACTTTTAAGAAGTGCTTTTTTCAGTTTTTATATAATGAAAAAAATTACTTCTTTACAGGAACCAGCATAGATTCTCAGATTCGTGCCCATCACCATTGTGCAATGTATCTTCCCCATCTTCTGGCAACACACTCACAACGCTTGACCCCAAAGAAATCAAACCATTAAATCTTTTGGAAGCTACATGACATTTTTCGACCATGACATTGATGCCTATATTTTTTCATCAT
>NZ_LOHE01000084.1 GCF_001559865.1 Abyssisolibacter fermentans | reverse complement strand
ATAATACCAGATTCAAGGTATTTTCTTATTAACCTTAGAACTCTTTTATCCTTTATTTTACGTGCAACAAAGGACATTAGAATATCATGATTTACATTATCAAAGAATTTCTCTAAGTCCATGTCTACGACATATCTATTGCCCTCATTTATATATTTCTGAGCTTGTTTTAAAGCCATATGTGCGTTCCTATATGGTCTAAATCCATAACTATTTTCGGAGAATTCTGTATCAAATATTGGGTTAATAACCTGTGTTATTGCCTGTTGTATCATTCTATCTATTACCGTAGGTATTCCGAGTAGTCTTATTCCACCATCAGGTTTAGGAATTTCTACTCTTCTGACAGGCAATGGTCTATATGTTCCTTCTATCAAACTAGCTATTAAATGGTCTGCATTTTCTTGTAAATATGGTAAGAGTTCATTTACCTTCATTCCATCAATTCCATGCTTACCTTTGTTTCTTTTGACTCTTTTATATGCTTCATATAAGTTACGTTTACTAACTATTATTTCTAATAGTTTCTCAGTACTTTGTTCAGATTTGGTTTTTGGATATGGCAACGCCGATAAATCACTGGACACTCTCTGTTTACCTTGGATTTCCAATCCTACCTCTACAGAGTAGCCTTCTTTTGAAGTTTTCTGTCTTTCATTCATGATTATTGAGTATACCATTTCTTACTCACCTCCCTAACGTTCAGTCCTTCCCATTTATATCTATTTAAATGGTACTATGACATCTGCTGACTTCTGATAGTTCAGCTATACATCACTGTATAGGTTGTCATTCAGATATTCAATCTGTTGTTGACATATCTATCAGACCTCCCCAGGTAAGAACATAATCTTTCATTCCATATATCTGCCACATTTACTGTAATAGCTTTCGGGTGATACGGACTTTGTTTTGTTATGCAAACTCATCCAACTATATTCAGCCTCATATGTGATTCGTATTCCTCAGACCGGAAATTTGCCTCCAGCTTCCTTCAGATTCCACCTCACGGTGGACACCCTTGCTCTTGGCTAACACCTAATCACCTTCGGTGTTCGGGACTTTCACCCTATAGATTATGCCCATGCTGGGCACACATAAA